>JBBSQG010000207.1:0-5924 GCA_038258125.1 Solirubrobacterales bacterium | reverse complement strand
GTCCTACATCGGCGACGCGGACATCGGCGAGGACACGAACCTCGGCGCGGCGACGATCACCGCCAACTACGACGGGGTCGCCAAACACCGCACGACGATCGGCGATCGCGTCCACACCGGCGTCGACACGACGCTCATCGCGCCGGTGACCCTGGAGGACGATGCCTACACCGGCGCGAACTCGGCGATCACGAAGACCGTGCCGCCGGGCGCGCTCGGCGTCGCCCGCGAGCGCCAGACGAACATCGACGGCTACGCCGATCGCATGCGCCGGACCAAGCCCTAGACTCGCTTCCAGATGACCACTGTCGAGCCGCAGCCGGTGCCATCGACACGCCTCGAGCTGGGCTACGACAAGAACCTGATGCTGTTCTCGGGGCGGGCAAACCCCGATCTGGCGGCCAGAATCGCGGGCAAGCTCGGCATCACGCCCGGACCGGTGACGCTGAAGACGTTCACCAACGGCGAGGTCTACTGCCGCTACGGCGAGTCGATCCGCGGTGCCGACGTCTTCCTCGTGCAGCCGATCTGCGCCAACCCCGGTGAGGGAATGACGCCCAACGACGCGCTCATGGAGCTGCTGCTCATGATCGATGCGGCGGTCGGCGCCAGCGCGCACCGCGTGATCGCCGTGACGCCGTGGTTCGGCTACAGCCGTCAGGACAAGAAGTCCGCCCCGCGTGAGCCGATCTCCGCTCGCCTCGTGGCCCGGATGATCGAGCGCGCAGGCGCCGACCGGGTCCTCACAATGGACCTCCACGCCGGCCAGATCCAGGGCTTCTTCCGCAAGCCGGTCGATCACATGACGGCGCTGTTCATCCTCACGCAGTACTTCCGCGACCTCGGCCTTCAGGACCTCGTGGTCGTCGCGCCGGACGCCGGCCGCGTGAAGCTCAACAAGAAGTTCGCTTCAAAGCTCGGCGCCGATCTGGCGATCCTCGACAAGGAGCGCCCGGCCCAGCAGGTCGCAGAGATCGGCTACGTCATCGGCGACGTCAAGGGCAAGACCGCCTTGATCGTCGACGACATCATCGATACCGCCAGCACGCTGAAGGTCGCCAGCCAGACGGTGCTCGACGCCGGCGCGCGCGCCGTCTACGCCGCCGCCACGCACCCCGTCCTGAGCGGCAACGCCTTCGGGAACCTCCAGGACGCGGGCTTCGAGCAGGTCGTCGTCACCGACACGATCCCGTTGCGTGCCGGCGCGCCGGACAACATCAAGGTCCTGTCCTGCGCCGAGTTGCTCACCGACTCGATTCGCAGCATCTTCTCCGACCGTTCGGTGAGCGACGTCTTCGGCGGGGAGAACCAGCTGTTCTGAGCGCCGCGAGCATGGGGGCGCCGGGGCGGGTAGCCCACCGGGATGAAGCACTTCCTTCAGCGGATCTCCGAGGAGTTGCACGCCTTGACGCCGCGCGAGGCCTACGAGGAGGTGACGGGGGCCTTCGCCGAACGTGACCTGCTGACGTTCTCCAGCGCGATCGCCTTCCAGGTCCTCTACGCGATCATCCCGCTCATGCTCTTCGGCCTCGGCCTACTGGGCGGGCTGGGCCTCGACGAGCAGTGGACCCAGGAGTGGGCACCGGCGGCGCGCGACGCGATGTCGCCGCCCGCCTTCCAGGTCGTCGACGACACGATCACGAAGGTGCTCGGCGCCCAGCAGACGTTCTGGATCCTCGGGGGAGCGGCGCTCGCGCTCTGGAAGATGTCGGCGACGATGCGAGCAGTGATGGATGTCTTCGACCGCATCTATGGCAGCTACCGCGAGCGTACGTTCATCGAGCGCATGCGCGATTCGCTCGTGCTGGGCGCGGCAGTCGCCGTCCTGCTGATCGCCGCCGCGGGCTGCGCCCTGCTCGGCGACGAGGCGATGCGCGGCGCTGGCATCGACGCCGGCGCCCTGCTGTGGCTGCGCTGGCCAGTCGCGCTGGCGCTGCTGTTCGCCACGGTGACCCTGCTCGTCGCCTACGCGCCCGCCGACCACCAGTCGCCGCAGTGGGTCGGCTTCGGCTCGATCGTCGTGGTCACGGCGTGGGTCGCGACGTCGATCGTGTTCGGGTTCTACCTGAAGTCGATCGCCGACTACGGCTCGATCTTCGGCGCGCTGGCGACGATCGTCATCACGCTGACCTACCTCTACCTCGCGGCGTCGTCCGTGCTCGTCGGCGCCCAGCTGGACGCGCTCGTCCGCGAGCGGGTGCGCGACGGCGACGCCAACGGCCACGGCGACGGCCACGCAGCCGATACGGTCGCGGCATGACGCAGGCGATCACGCTGATGGAGCGACTCGGGCTCTCCGACGACGAGCTGTGCGAGATCCTCGCCGTCGACCCGCTCGCGATCATCACCGACCAGCTCGAGCACCGGCCCGAGCTCGGGATCCTGCTTGCGCTGACCGCCGAGGCGAGCGAGCGCGTCGGTCCGCGGACGCTGCGCAGCTGGGTGCGCCGGCGCGGGCCCAACGGCACGCCGCTGGAACATCTCGCCGCACGCGACTTCGCCGCCTTCGAGGACGACCTCGCGGTGCTCGCCGAGCGCGGCTACGTCCTGCGCTCCTGATTCCTCGAACGTTCGTCCAGCGCCGCGCGGCACTGGGGCACCATTGCAAGCACGGGTTCGTCGGGACCGGTGTTACGGCGCCGGTCCCGGCGGACCCTTATTCCTTCTCGGGCCGCTTCTCGCCCGGCCAGATCCCCGTCAGCCGCTGAAAGCCCTTGGCGCCGCTGCGATTGACGGCCGCCTTCGTGACCGCGAACGTCGCGCCCTGGACCGCCGCCGCGCCGAGGACCTTGCCCCACGAGGATTCCTCGGTGGTGGCCGTCGGAGGCTCTCGATCGTCGATGCGGCCCCAGACCTGGCTGAAGACCTGCCGCGCGAGGTAACCGGCGATGACGCCGATAACGATTCCGAAGGGCTTGTAAAGGATCTTCATGGTGCGAGGGTACCCCTCAGACGTAACATGAGCCGCAACGACAAGGAAGCGTGACATGACCGACGCAGACGACTTGCTCCAACGCGCGCTCATCGACGTCGAGGCCTGCGCGGCGGTCGCGCTCAAGGTCCCGGATCTCGCGCTGTCCGACGCCCTCACCGTCATCTTCCACGGCCGTCGCGACCTCGGCACCCTGCAGACCTACGTTGCGCACGGCGGCCGCGCCGCGGGCTCGGCCGTCACCGCCTCCGAGCTGCTGCGCGTGCCCTGCGACCTGGACCTCGCGGACGCCGTCTCGCGCGACGAGGCCGAGGAGCTGTACGCCGCGCAGGCACGCTCCCTGCGCGATGCGATCATTGCCGCCGACACCGTCCTAGCCGTGTGGGCAGGGCCGCTCGCCGCCGCGACCGGCAGCGATGTCGCCGTCGACCGCTCGATCGAGCTGCACGTCAAGCTGCCCGCCCATCGCCTGATGCCCGTCGCCCTGACCGCGCCGGAGCGGCGGATGCTCGTCGCGGCCGTGTGCGGCGCGCGCACGCTCTCGGAGGGCGCGCCACCGCTGGGGATCGTCTGCGCGCAGCAGGATCTCGCCCACGTCTATCCGCTCTCCGACGACCCCGAGCACTGCCTGGAGGACTTCGAGGAGCGCGCCGCCGTCCACGCGCGGCGCACCGCCCAGCGGCTCGATCACCAGGAGGCCTCGGTCATGCGCTTCCTCGAGCTCAACGGCGACGACTTCGAGGCGACCGGCTGACGGCACGCAAGGCGCGACGACCGCAGCCGCGCGCGGCCCGCACCGGTCGCCGACGCACCCCGGTCGCGCGGTCGTGACAATGGCCGCGTGAAGCGCGCGCTGCTCATCGCCATCGCCGCCGTCGCGTTCGTCGCCGTCAGCATCGGTGTCGCCCGGTACCTCAACAACGACACTGTCGAGCGCTCCCAGGTGGTCGAGCTGCTGCGCGAGCAGGCGCGCGGCGACGCGCCCGCGATGCTCCGGCGGCTGCAGGGCTGCGACGAGCCGGCCTGCGTCGCCACCGTGCGCGCGAACGCCATGCGCCTGCGCCACAGCGGCGACGTGAAGATCGCGCTCTACCAGTCGCAGACGGCGCACGCGCTGCGCTCGCGGACGAAGTACACGCGCGTCGTCTGGTTCCCGGCCGGTCAGGAGGCACAGACGACCGTGCAGTGCGTGCTCGTGCACCGCGACGGCAGCGCAATCGCCGGCATGACGGTTAGCCTGCTGCGAATCACCGCAGCGTTCCGTGATCGCGAGTCGAGCTGCCCGTCCGCCTGAATGGCGGCGTGCGGCGCCACAACTCGCGAGGGCAGGCGGTGTTGTGCCCCGACGAACGAATGCGCTCTTCCCGCCTGCTCGCCGCGCTGTTCCTGCTCGCCTTCGCGGCGGCGGGCGCCGTCGCGGTCGCTGCGCCGGCACCGGCCCTGGCGGCCGCCGACGGCATCACACGCGGCTCCCTCTACCAGGACGGCCCGGACAACCGCTACCTGCTCGGCGGCGAGTGGCTGTTTCGTCGCGACGACAGCGGCATCGGCCTGCGCCAGTCCTTCCAGCGCCGGCCCAGCCGCGCCGACTGGACGCCGGTGTCGGTCCCCAATGCCTGGAACGTCGGCGACCACTCCGTCGCATCGATGACCGGGACCGTGGCGTGGTATCGCAAGGACTTCCACCTGCCCGACGCACGCGCGCGGATGGATTGGCTCGTGCGCTTCGAATCGGTCAACTACCGCTCGCGCGTCTGGCTCAACGGCAAGCCGATCGGCCGCAACACCGGCGCGTACCTGCCGTGGGACCTGCGTCTGCCGCGCGGCGCGCTCAAGCGCCACGGCACGAACCGACTCGTGATCCGCGTCGACAACCGCCGTCTGCGTACCGACTTCCCGCCCTCCGGCCTGACCGGCTCGGGCGACCCGGCGGGCGGCTGGTGGAACTACGGCGGCCTCCTGCGCGAGGTGTACCTGCAGCGCGTCGACCGCGTGGACGTCACGAGCGTCGTGGTGCGGCCCGACCTGCGCTGCGCGAGATGCTCCGCGAGCGTGCTCGCACGCGTCGTGGTGCGCAACTACGGTGACCGCACGACGCCCGTGAGGATCACCGGCAGCTTCGGCGGCGTGCCGCTGAAGCTCGGCACTCGCCGCGTCGGGGCGCGCTCGTTTGCGACATTCTCGGTCCGTCGGCGGATCGCCCGGCCGCGGCTGTGGTCGCCGGCCAGCCCGTACCTGTACCGCGTTCGCTTCACCGTCCGCGCCGGCAAGCGGCGCGTGCTCGGCTACAAGCTGTCAAGCGGCATCCGCTCGATCAAGGTCTCCGGTGGGCACCTGTTGCTCAACGGCCGTCCGCTCAACGTTCGCGGCGTCGGCCTGCACGAGGACGACCCGGCGACCGGCTTTGCCATCACGAGCGCACGCCGCGCGCAGATCATCGCTCAGGCCAAGGAGCTCGGCGCGACCGTGATCCGCTCGCACTACCCGTTGCATCCACAGATGCACGAGCTCGCCGATCGTCTCGGTCTCCTCGTCTGGTCGGAGATACCCGTCTACGCGATCAAGACCCAGTTCCTCAAGCGCGAGGCCGTACGCAAGCTCGCCGCCCGCGAGCTCGAGGACAACATCATCGCCAACCAGAACCATCCTTCGATCATGCTGTGGTCGATCGGCAACGAGCTCTCCGCGCGGCCCGGACCCGTGCAGAGCTTCTACATCAACCGCGCCGTGCGCCAGGCCAAGGCGCTGGACCCGTCGCGCCCGGTCGGCCTCGCCGTCGCCGGCTATCCGTCGGCCGGTTGCCGGCCGCAGTACGCGGCGCTGGACGTCATCGGCGTCAACGACTACTTCGGCTGGTACCCCGGCCCCAACGGCCAGATCGCCGACCGCGACCTGCTCTCCGACTACCTCGACACCGTCCACGCCTGCTACCCGAAGAAGGCCGTGCTCGTCTCCGAGTTCGGTGCGGAGGCGAACCGCAACGGGCCGGTCG
>JBBSQG010000206.1:0-5927 GCA_038258125.1 Solirubrobacterales bacterium | reverse complement strand
TTGACGTCGCGAATCGCCTCGGCGGTGCTGGGAGCGGCCATCGCGGCGCCAGTCTATGGTGCCGCCGCGGCGATTCATGACCTGAGCGGTGCCGCGACGGTTGACCACACCGGTGGCCTGCGTCCACACTGCGACGATGCACGAGCTGGTGACGGATCGGCTTCTGCTGCGCCGCTGGCGGCCGGAGGACCACGCACCGTTCGCCGCGCTGAACGCCGACCCCGAGGTCATGCGCCACTTCCCGGCGCTGATGACGCGCGCGGAGAGCGACGCGCTCGTCGAACGCATCGAGGCGCAGTTCGAACGCGAGGGCTGGGGCCTGTGGGCGCTGCAGGAACGCGCGAGCGGCGCCTTCATCGGCTTCACCGGCCTGGCCCGCCCGGTCTTCGACGCGCCGTTCATGCCGACGGTGGAGATCGGCTGGCGCCTGGTCCGGTCCGCCTGGGGTCACGGCTACGCCAGCGAGGCGGCCCGCGCGTGCGCGGCCGGCGCCTTCGACGAGCTCGGGTGGCAGGAGATCATCTCGATGGCGGTCGTCGCCAACGCCCGCTCGCGGGCGGTCATGGAGCGCCTCGGCATGCGCCGCGACCCGGCCGAGGACTTCGACCACCCGCTCGTCGTCGCCCCGCAGCTGCGCCGCCACGTGCTCTACCGCCTGCGCGCGGACGAATGGCGCCAACTGCCGCCATCCGGCCAGTCCGCGCGGGTCGTCTGACCGGCCCCGCTTCGGCGGCCGGGGATGGAGTACGAGATGCGGCAGTTCGCGGCAAGGGGCTCGCGGGTCCAACGACGACGACACCGGCAACAGAGCCACCGTGGACGTGCAGAGACACACACCGCCCGCCACGCGCGAGTCCGCAGCAGCACGTGTGAGCCCCACCCTCCGCGGGTGATCCCGGCGCGCTACATCGAGCCCAGGCGCCCGGACTCCTGCACCGCCGCGCGCAGCCGTTTGGCGTGCTCGCCGGTCAGCGCGCCCGGCGCCATCCGCCAGCGCCACGAGCCGGTCGCGCGGCCCGGGATGTTCATCCGCGCGTCGCTGCCCAACCCCAAGACGTCCTGCGCCTGGATCATCGCCAGCCGCGCCGGCGAGGAGTAGGCGAGGCGGAGGATCGACCACCACGGGTCGGGATCCTCGAACCCGCCCGCGCCGATCTGCGCGACCGCCGCCGCGCGCGTCGCCGGCGCCAGACCCTCCCACCAGCCGCGCAGCGTGTCGGTGTCGTGCGTGCCCGTGTACACGACGCTGTTGGACTCGTGGTTCTCCAGCCGGTGCGGCCCGCGCGGGTCCTCGGGATCGAAGCCGAACTGCATGACGACCATCCCCGGAAAGCCGAGCGACCGGCGCAGCCGCGTCACCGGCTCGGTGATGACGCCGAGATCCTCGGCGATCACCGGCAGCTGCCCCAGCGAGCGTGCGGCGGCGTCGAACACCGCCCGCCCCGGCCCGCGCCGCCAGCGCCCGCCGCGCGCGTCCGACGCGCCCTCCGGCACCGCCCAGTAGGCGACGAAGCCGCGGAAGTGGTCGATCCGCGTGACGTCGAACATCGAGAACGTCCGTCGCAGGCGCTCGGTCCACCAGCGGTAGTCCCGGCGCTGCAGCGCCGGCCAGTCATACAGCGGGTTGCCCCACAGCTGGCCCAGCGGGCCCAGCGCATCGGGCGGCACGCCGGCCACCTCGCCCGAGCGAAACAACTGCGGCCTGGCGACATGGTCGGCGCCGCCCGGCGCGACGTAGATCGGCACGTCGCCGATCAGCCCGACGCCGTGCTCGTTGGCGTAGGCACGCAGCGCGCTCCACTCGCGCGCGAAGCGCACCTGATCGGCGATCGCCCGGCGCCCGCCCGCCATGCGCGCCCAGTCGTCGATCCAGAACGACTCGGCAGCGCAGAACGCAGCGATCTCCTCGTCGGAGACGGGCGCGGCGGGGTCGGCCAGCAGGCCGCGCCAGGCGGCGAAGGCGGACGCCGACTTGTACGGTGAGCGAGCACGGTCGGGGGGGCCGAGCGGCAGCATCTGCCACCACGATTGGCCGGCCTCCGCGAGCCAGTCGACGAAGCGGTAGGCGTCGTCGCCCAGCCGCCCCTCCGCGAGGCTGGTCGGGTGCAGCTGCACGCCTGCCGCGCGCTCTGGAAACAGTGCGTTCACGTTACGAACCGCCGGAAACGGAGAGAGTGTCAGGGAGTGCCCGCGCCGAAGATCGCCAAACCGCCGCCGCCGCGCATCCAGATCGGTCAGCCCGCACCGATGATCGACTGCGGCCGCTACCCCTCCAAGCGCACGGTCGGCGACGCCGTCTCGGTGAGCGCCGACATCTTCGCCGATGGGCACGACATCCTGCGGGCCGTCGTGCGAGCGCAGGCGCCCGGCTCGCGCAAGTGGGTCGAGAGCCCGATGGTCCGCATCGACGCCCACATCGACGGGGACCGCTGGGCGGGCCAGTTCACCGTCGATCGGCTCGGTCGCTACACGTGGACGATCGAGGCCTGGGCGGACGCGTTCGCCAGCTGGACCGCGGAGCTGCAGCGCAAGGTCGATGCCGGCCAGAGCGACCTCTCCGGCGAGTTGTCGGAGGGCGCGGTGCTGCTCCAACAGGTCGCGGAGCGGGCCAAGGGCCGCGACCGCCAGCGCGTCGAGCGCGCTGCGGCGGGACTGTGCGGCCCGCAGCCGGACCCCGAGATCGCGCTGGACGCCAAGCTGTTCGAGCTCGTCGCGCGCTACCCCGACCGCAGCCGCTCGACGACGATGGACACCGCGCTGCACATCGACGTCGACCGCGGACGCGCACGCTTCGGCGCGTGGTACGAGCTCTTCCCCCGCTCCTGGCGCGGGTTTGCGGGTGTGCGCGAGCAGATCCCCGCGCTCGCCGACCTCGGCTTCGACGTCCTCTACCTGCCGCCGATCCACCCGATCGGCCTGACGAACCGAAAGGGGGTCAACAACGCGCTCGGAGCGCGACCGGGGGATCCGGGCTCGCCCTGGGCGATCGGCGATCCCAGCGGCGGGCACACCGCATTACATCCCGATCTCGGCACGATGAACGACTTCGACGCGCTCGTGGCCACGGCGCAGGAGCACGGCATCGACATCGCGCTGGACTTCGCGATCCAGTGCTCGGCTGACCACCCGTGGCTGACCGAGCACCCCGAGTGGTTCAACCGCCGGCCCGACGGCACGCTGAAGTACGCCGAGAACCCGCCCAAGAAGTACCAGGACATCTACAACGTCAACTGGGACTCAGACGATTGGCAGGCGTTGTGGAACGCGCTGCGCGATGTCGTCGGCTTCTGGGCCGACCATGGCGTCAACGTCTTTCGCGTCGACAACCCCCACCCCAAGCCGCTCGCATTCTGGGAGTGGCTGATCGCCGACCTGCGCAAAGGCCACCCGGACATCATCTTCCTCGCCGAGGCCTTCACCCGCGCGGCGATGATGAAGCAGCTCGCGAAGGTCGGCTTCAACCAGTCCTACACGTACTTCACGTGGAAGAGCTCCAAGTGGGAGCTGACCGACTACGTCACCGAGCTCGCGAGCGGCGGCATGCAGGACTACTACCGCCCGAACTTCTTCGTCAACACGCCCGACATCCTCACCGAGGAGCTGCAGCACGGCGGCCCGCCGAAGTTCGCCAGCCGGCTCGTCCTCGCCGCCACGCTGAGCCCGACGTACGGCATCTACTCGGGCTTTGAGAGCTTCGAGCGCACCGCCGTCAAGCCCGGCAGCGAGGAGTACGACCGCTCAGAGAAATACGAGGTCAAGGAACGCTCGCTCGACGGGCCGCTGCTGTCGCTGATCGAGCGGATGAACACGATCCGCCGCGAGAACGAGGCCTTTCAGCACCTCGACAACATCCAGTTCCTCACGACCGAGAACGACGCGCTGATCGCCTACGCCAAGCGCACGGGCGACAACACCGTCATCACCGTCGTCACGCTGGACCCGGTCAGCGTGCAGGAGGGCGTCGTCGTCGTCCCCTACGGTCTCGGCCTGGCGCCGGTCTTCACGGTCTCAGACCTCCTGTCGGGTGAGAGCTTCGACTGGCGGATGGGGCGCAACTTCGTGCGGCTGGATCCCTATCGCGTCGCCCACCTGCTGCGGGTCTCATGAACCCTCCGGCACAGAACTGGTTCGAATCGGACCCGCTGTGGTTCAAGACCGCGGTCTTCTATGAGATCCACCTCCGCGGCTTCTATGACGGCACCGGCGACGGGCACGGCGACTTCCGCGGCCTGACCGAGAAGCTCGACTACCTGCAGTGGCTCGGTGTCGACGTCGTCTGGCTGCTGCCGATGTACGAGTCCCCCGGCCGCGACGGCGGCTACGACATCGCCGACTTCTACAACGTGCATCCCGACTACGGGACGATGGAGGACGTCCGCACGTTCATCGAGGCGGCGCACGAGCGGGGCATCCGCGTCATCGCCGACCTCGTCATGAACCACACGTCGAGCGACTGCGCGTGGTTTCAGGAAGCGCGTTCGAGCCCCGACAATCCCAAGCGCGACTGGTACGTGTGGTCTGACGACCCGACGCTCTACTCCGACGCGCGGATCATCTTCGTCGACACCGAGACGTCGAACTGGACCTGGGACGAGACGGCCGGTGCGTACTACTGGCACCGCTTCTTCCATCATCAGCCCGACCTCAACTACGACAACCCCGAGGTCCACGACGCGATGCTCGACGTCCTGCGCTTCTGGCTCGATGCCGGCCTGGACGGATTTCGCCTCGACGCCGTGCCGTACCTCTACGAGCGCGAGGGCACCAACTGCGAGAACCTCGAGGAGACGCACGCGTTTCTGCGCAAGGCGCGCGCGGTCGTCGACGCCGAGTTCCCCGACCGCGTCCTGCTCGCCGAGGCCAACCAGTGGCCGACCGACGTCGTCGACTACTTCGGCGACGGCGACGAGTGCCACATGGCCTTCCACTTCCCGGTCATGCCGCGGATGTTCATGGCCCTGCGCCGCGAGGAGGCGACGCCGATCCTGGAGATCCTGGCCCAGACGCCGCACATCCCGGCCAACTGCCAGTGGGGATTGTTCCTGCGCAACCACGACGAGCTGACGCTCGAGATGGTCACCGACGAGGAACGCGACTACATGTACTCCGAGTACGCCAAGGACCCGCGCATGAAGCTCAACGTCGGCATCCGCCGGCGCCTCGCGCCGCTGATGGACGGCGGCCGCGACGAGATCGAGCTGCTGCACGCGATGCTCTTCAGCCTGCCGGGCTCGCCGGTCCTCTACTACGGCGACGAGATCGCGATGGGCGACAACGTCTACCTCGGCGACCGCGACGGCGTGCGCACCCCCATGCAGTGGACCGGCGACCGCAACGGCGGGTTCTCGCGGGCGGACTTCGCGCAGCTCTACGCGCCGCCGCTGATGGACCCCGTCTACGGCTTTCAGGCCGTCAACGTCGAGGCCCAGCTGCGCACGCCCTCTTCCCTCCTGCGGTGGCTGCGGCGCTTCATCGCGCTGCGCAAGGAGCACCCCGTGTTCGGCCTGGGCTCCTTCGAGGCGCTGACGCCGGGCAACCCGAAGATCTTCGCCTGCATCCGCACCTACGAGGACGACGTCGTGCTGTGCGTGCACAACCTCGCGCGCTCGGCGCAGGCCGTCGAGATCGACCTGAGCTGGTACAACGGCCGCCGTCCGATCGAGATGTTCGGCCGCACGGCGTTTCCGCGCATCGGAGAACTGCCCTACCTCCTGACGCTCGCCCCCCGCGGGTTCTTCTGGTTTCGCCTCGAGGAGGACGAACGATGACCCTGCCCGATCAGATCGACCGCCCGCTCGAGGAGTGGGTCACCGACCAGCGCTGGTTCGCCTCCAAGTCCCGCGAGGTGGCGTCGGTCAACGTGCTGGCGACCGTCGCGTTGAGCGAGTCGCCGCAGCTCGGCCTCGAGCTCGTCGAGACGCGCTTTC
>JBBSQG010000205.1:0-5931 GCA_038258125.1 Solirubrobacterales bacterium | reverse complement strand
GCAGCGCCTGTTCGGTCGCCGCGCCGCCGTTGCCCAGCGCGATCAGCCGGCCGCCGGCGTCGAGCCGCTCGCGCAGGACGCGCGCCGCGTCGAGCAGGGTGTCGCGGCCGTCGTGCAGCGTCTGCGTGCGCAGCGCGGTGATCTCCTCGGCCTTGAGCAGCATCGACTTGCGCACGTCGTCGAGGATGTCGTCGAGGTTGTGCTCCTGCTGGGTGAGGAACGGATACAGGAAGCTCGACGCGCCCGGGTTGTGCACCGGCTTGGCGGCCCGGCCCTCGAGCAGCCCGCGGTGGTCGAGGAAGATGTGCACGAGCTCCCACAGCAGGTGGTAGAGCGTCTCGACGATCTCCTGGCGGATCAGCGGATCCTCGACGCTGGAGAGATCGAACTCCCACTCGGCACCCGAGCCAGGCTCGTAGGCGATCGTGAGGCAACCACGCTCGCGCGCCGCGGCAAGGGCGGCGAACGTGTCTGGGTTGCCTCCGAAGCCCATCGCGATGTCCTCGCCCTCGGCCTCGAGTGCCACCTGGTGGGCGACCGAGCCACCCTCGCCGGCAATCCCCAGCGCCGGCAGCGCACGCTTGCCGACGATCACCGGATGGACGAACTCGACCGCCACGTGGCGCGCGTCGGAGCGGTCGGCCGGCGTCGCGCCGAAGGCGACGAGGCGGCCATCGCGCGCGAAGCGCTCGGCCATCTTGTGACAGAGGCGCGCGAGCCGTTCGGCCTCGGCCTCGAAGAACTGGCCGTTGGCCTCGGCGCGCGCGCGCAGCAGCGTCTCGACGCGTTCGGCGCCGCCCACCGTCGAGGGTCTCATGTCAACTCAGCGGGTGTGCGACGGCCCACTCGGCGCCTGGGTCACGCCGTCGCGTGCTCGTGATCGGGGTGGTCGTGACCGTGATCGTGGTCGCCGTGCGCGTGATCGTGGTCGTGCGCGTGGATCGCCGCGGCCGCAACGCGGGCCGGCAGCGCCTTCAGCCACGCCCGGAACTCATCGACGCCCTCACCGGTCTTCGCGCTGACCCGCATGACCGTCGCCTCGTGGTTGACCTGCTTGATGTTCGCCTCGAGGCGATCGACGTCGAAATCCAGATGCTGCAGCAGATCGACCTTGTTGATCACGACGAGCTCACAGGCGCGGAACATGAGCGGGTACTTCAGGGGCTTGTCCTCGCCCTCGGTCACCGAGCAGACCATGATCCGCGAGTCCTCGCCGATCCGGAACTCCGCCGGGCAGACGAGGTTGCCGACGTTCTCGACGATCAGCACGTCGATGTCGGCCAGTGGCACGTCGGGCAGCGCCGAGCGGACCATGTTCGCGTCCAGATGGCACTCGCCGCCGAAGCCGTTGTCGGTGTTCAGCTGCACCACCGGGATATGCAGGATGGCCAGGCGGTCGGCGTCGAAGCTGCCCTGCACGTCGCCCTCCAGCACACCGACGCGGAGACCCTCTTCGTCAAGCCCCGCCAGGCCGCGCTCCAGCAGCGTGGTCTTGCCGGCGCCCGGGGCGCTCATGAGGTTGACGACCGTGACGTCCGCGCGATCGAAGTCGCCGCGGTTGGCCCCCGCGATCGTGTTGTTCGCGTCGAGCGCGTCCTCGACGACCCTCACCTTGGTGCGGTGCATGCCGCCTCCTTTTCGTCCTCGACCTCGATCGACTCGACCATGAACTCCTCGCCCGTCGCGACCTCGACGGCACCCGGTCCACAGGTGCCGCAGATGAACGCGGGGATCTCGATCTCCCACTCGTCCTTGCACGTCTTGCAACGCAGAACCGCGGGTACATCGATGATCTCCAGCGTAGCGCCCTCGCATGGGGTGTCCTTGCCCACGATCGCGAGGTAGAACAGCAGCGTGTCCTTGACGACCTGACGCAGGCGGCCGACACGCAGCGTGATGTGCGTGACCTTGCGGCCGGCCGCATGCTTGTTGACCGTCTGGACGATCGCGCTGGAGAGATCAAACTCGTGCATCGGCCACCGCCTCTTGCACGACTAGCGGACCCACTACTTCGTCTCGTCGACGGCGTACGCCTCGTCCGTCAAGAGCTCCTTGGCGGTCTCGATGACGAGATCGACGGCGCGGTCGACGGCCTCCTCGACGACGGGGCTCAGGCCGACGCCCATCTCCTCGACCGTCTGCGGCTCGCAGGCCACGATGACGACCTTGCCCGGCCAGCCTCCGGTCAGCTTGATGAAGCGCAGGACGGTCTCGGGGTCCATGCCGTGCGGGTTGAGCACCTCGCCGTCCTCGACGGAGCCGCCGGCGACCTCGTCCTCGTCGACCTCCATGACGTACAGCGTGCCGGGCGAGCCGCCCTGGCGGCTGACGTCGATCATCAGCAGGCCGTCGTAGCCGTACATGACCTGGTAGGCGAGATCCAGGCCGCCCGTGCCAAAGTCGATGACAGCGACACCTTCGGGCAGCTCGCGCGCTTCGATCCGGCGCGCGACCTCGCTGCCGAAGCCGTCGTCGCGCTGCCAGGTGTTCCCGATGCCGGCGATCAGCACGCGCTTGGGGCGGCCCGTGACGTCGGGCTCGGTCAGCTCCAGCGGGGCGTCAGGCGCCGGCGGGCGCCAGGTGTCCGTCGGCGGCGTCAGCGTTTCGCGCGCGCGCTCCTCGGGGTCGTCCTCGGTCATTGCACCAGCTCCACTTCTTCGGCAAAGAAAAACAGGAAGCGGCCGCTCTCACCGAGGATCTCCTGCATCGGATCGTCGTCGATCGTGACGCCGAGATGGAGGCGATCGTCCACGCGCAGGAAGAGGCGATGGATCGTCGCGGTGCGGCCGTTGAGCATCTTGTCGTACACGTCGGCGTCCTGCGGCGGATGCAGGATGACCTTGGCGCCGCGCTTGTAGGTCACGCCGTCGAAGGTCACGACGCGCTCGCCCGGCGGGTCCTCCAGGCGCACGCGCCCGTGTAGGTCCATGAGCTGCTGCGGCGTCGTCGCGTCGGCGCGGGCGAGCATCTCGCGCACCTTCGGGTCCTGCGCGGAGATCTCCTCGCGCTCCTGATCGGAGAGAGCCTGGATGTGCAGGACGAGCGCCTCCTCGATCTCGGTGCCGTCGAAGAAGTCGTTGACGCTCTCCGGCGCGATCTCGGGGTGGTCGGGCAGCATGAATGTCGGAGCGAGAATGGCGTCGTCCTGCGGTGAGGCGAGCACAGGCCAGGTGTTGACCTGGCAGCAGCCGGCGACGCCGTCGTCGCCGCGCTCCAGCGGCGAGATGATCGTCGCGCCACCCTCCGTGCGGGCAAGCAGATGCGTGGACAGCATGCTCTTCAGCAGCGCGTCCTTGCGATCGCCGGTTGTCTCCTCTTCGGTCAGCGGTGTCGTGTTCTCGACGAGCACCGTCACCCGCGCGCGCCCGTCGGGCAGCGTGTCGGCGAAGATCTCGGCGGTGCCTTCGAGCTCCTCGAAATCGAACGCGACCTTCGCCGGGCAGATCCCGAGCTGGACGCGCCGCTCGACGGCCTTGTGCTTCTCGCCCGACGGCTGCAGGAAGCGCACCTCGCCGGTGACGACCGGGTTGTCGCCGGTGACGATGAACTGCATCTGCATGCGCTCGAAGGCGTGGGTCTGCGTCTGCGCGTAGTCGCGTGGATAGACGATCCCGAACGGCGTCGGTGTCGCGTTCTTCGTCGCGCCCGGCGTGTACGGGTACAGCGCGTAGCCTTCGAACAGCAGCGAGTCGACGAGCCGCTCGAGGTGGGACTTCGTCGACGTGACGCCGACGTCGGAGGGGCTCTCCGGGGTGATCGGTTCGACGTTGCTGCTCATCCGATCGCTCCTTCTGACTCATCGGCCGGAGCATGCTCGAGCAGGTCGAGGACGACCGCGTCGTAGCTGTGCAGGCCGTGGGTGCGCTTGTGCTGGGAGAGGGCCTCGAGCGTGTCGTGATGCAGCAGCACGAAGCCCGACTCGCCGTGGTGGTGCTTCATCATGTTGCGCCAGGTGGCGACCGGCATGCGGTAGGACGCCGAGGTGGTCCACGGCAGGTGGACGACCTGGACCTGGCGCTGCGGACCCTGGTAGAGGATCCGCCCGGTGAAGTGCATCGTCAGCGGGACCTCGCCGTCGGGCAGCGCGGCGACGTAGCGCGCGGCGACGACCTCAAGATCGGCCGTGCAGGGCACTTCGAGGCCGAACGTCGTCGCGCCGGTGAACGAGTGCACCATCGTGGTGGCGTGGCACCACAGGAAGCTGCGCGTCGTGGACGGCCAGCGCTCGGGAGCACCGAACAGCTCGAAGAGCTCCTTGCGGGTCTCCGCGTCGTACTCGCGGCGCGCGGGGTCGAAGTTGATCTGCGCGGTCAGCGAGATCGCGTAGATCGGCCGGTCCTTGGGCTCGAAGACGCTGAGCTCGAAGCGCAGCGTCGGCTGTGCGGCGAACGGCTCGTGCGCCGCGCCCAGCACCTCGAACGTGACTTCGGGACCGAAGTCACGCTCCCCCGGAGGACCAGGCCGCAGGTCGGGCATTGAGGGGCTCATGTCACTCCAGCCTTGTCACGGACGTAGTCGAAGAACTTCGGAACGGCATCCTGGATCGCGTTTCCGCCGGAGATGCCCTCCCAGGTGGACTTGATCAGCCCGACGAGTCGGTA
Organism: Solirubrobacterales bacterium; assembly: GCA_038258125.1. Taxonomy (GTDB): domain Bacteria; phylum Actinomycetota; class Thermoleophilia; order Solirubrobacterales; family Solirubrobacteraceae; genus CADCVQ01. The sequence goes on along the minus strand of JBBSQG010000205.1, from coordinate 1,330 downwards.
GCACTCGTCGATCGGAACGATGGCGTGCTGGTGCGCGCCGACCATCCGGTTGACGACGAGCGCCTCTGCGTCGGCCTCGAGGTCGAGCAGGATCGGGTTGAGCTCGACGAGCTTGTCCCAGCTCTCCAGATGCAGCTCGCACTCGGTGGCGCCGGCCGGGCTCGGGTAGAGCGCGACAACAGTGTTCGTCCCCGTGGAACGCATGAAGAAGGCCAGCCCGACGGGCAGCTGAAACGCCGACCACAGCTCGTCGGGAAACACGAAGTCGTCAAGCCACAGCGTACGGGTGCTGACCGGGCAGTAGCTCTCCAGCCCGGACTTCATCGCGATGCACGGCTCGCAGGCGCAAAGGATGCGCCGTTCGTTGAGCTCGAGCAAATGGCGGTGCTCGTCAGACAGGACTGATCCGCACATCTCGCACTTCTCCGTCTCCGGAACTGGCGCGGGCCGCGCGAGGCGGCCCAGGCCAGTCACGAGCGTGGACGGAAGGCGACCGCTGGCGGTCACTTACCCACGCCCGAGGGACACTCGGTGTATGGCGAATCGGCCATCGGCAGGCTGGGCCCACCGACCTGGACCATCGGAAGCGACAAGCCGGGCTTGTCGTCCTGTACGTCTTCGAGACCAACTGCGCCTTCGACCTCCAGGCCCAGCAGGTCCGGAGCGGCAGCGTCGATCGCCTCGCGCAGTGCGTGCTCGAGGGTTGCCGCCGATGACGGACACCCATTGCAGCTGCCCTGCAGCTGCAGGCGGGCAATGCCGTCCTCGACGCTCAGCAGCTCCACGTTCCCACCATGGGACGCGAGGAACGGCCGGACGCTGTCAAGGGCCTGGACGACGCGCTCTTCGAGCGGCACCGGGTACAGGCCATGGATCAGCAGCAGACTGGCGACGATGCCGTCGTCGAGCAATTCGTCGCGGATCGGGAGCCCGGCGTCCCCGGCATCCGTGAGGATGCCGAGGATCCGGTCCAGACCAGCTCCGTACAACTCGAGAACCGCGCCGACGAGTTCCTGCACGCGCGCCTGCGCGAGAGGGTCGGCGATTTCGTCGAGCGAGCCCAGGAGATCCTGGACCCGCTCGACCAGCTCTTCCGGAGCCTGTTCCTTAGCAGCCACTTAGGCTCCTAGCACATCCCCGTCGGCGTGTGCTGCACCTTCGTGACACGGCCCTTGCCGTTGTACATGTGCACGCCACACGGCAGGCACGGGTCGAAGGAGCGCACAGCGCGCATGATGTCGATCCCCTTGAAGTTGTCCGGCCCGTTCTCCTCGAAGATCGGGGTGTTCTGGACAGCGTCCTCGTAGGGTCCCGGGGTCCCGAACTTGTC
>JBBSQG010000204.1:0-5954 GCA_038258125.1 Solirubrobacterales bacterium | reverse complement strand
GCCCTCCAACAGCTGGTCGCGGAAGCTGCTCGAGCCGCAGTCAACGCTCGCCACCTCGGCCGCGACCTCGCGCGGGCCGAGCCCCTCGTCGCGGATCGCGCCCCCGCCGGCGCTGCCGCAGGAGAGGTTGCGGATCGCCTCGCAGCCGGCGTCGCGCAGGGCCGTGACGAGCCCGCGGTAGGCCTCGCGATCCTGCGTCGGGGTGCCGTCGGCCTCGCGCGCGTGGAGGTGGATCACCGCCGCGCCGGCGCGCCAGGCGGAGAGCGCCTCGGCGACGATCGCGTCGGGCGTGGCGGGCAGGTTCGGCCGACGCTCGGGGTCGGCTGCGATCGAGCCGGTGATCGCGCACTGGATGACGAGCGGATCGGGCATATCGAGCGACAGTCTGCCCGCTCGCGACCGCATTCGCGGCTGACCGAGTGACGCGACGGCGCCGGGCTCGGCTCGATCGGTCGCTTTCACGCATGCCCTGAACGACCCGACACCTCGCAGCGGAACCCCGCGCGAGGTGTCGGTGCCTCAGGCGACCCGGCCGCCGTGCTATGCGGCCTTGACGGCCGAGATGTCGATGACGATCTTCACCTTGTCGGAGACGGCGAGGTTGCCGCTGCCGAGGACCTGGTTGAACTTCATCTCGTAGTCGCTGCGAGAGATCTGGCCGGTGACCTCGAGGCCGACGCGGTCGTTGCCCCACGGGTCGACCTCGGTGCCCTGGACGTCGGCGTGGAAGGTCTCCTCCTTCGTCACGCCGTTGATCGTGAGGTTGCCCGTGATCTTCAGCGTCTCGTCGTCGAGCGGCTCGATCGCCGTCGACGCGAACGTGATCTCCGGGTTGGCCTCGGCGTTGAAGAAGTCCGGCGCGCGCAGGTGCTGGTCGCGGGCCTCCTCGTTTGTATCGACCGACGCGGCCTTGACGGTGCCGTACGCGCGGCTTGCAGGGAGATCCTCGCCGATCTCGAGGGCGCCCGTGAACTCGGTGAACTCGCCGCGCACGGTGGCGATGCCGAGGTGCTTGACCGAGAAGCCGACCTTCGAGTGCGAGGCGTCGACGTTCCAGGTTCCGGTTGGGGTGACGGTTGCGGTGCTCATGGCTTCCTCCGAAGGATGGTGGTTGGTTGCCAGGGAGACTAAATGCTTGCTAGCGCAACCATAGCACAACTAGTTGCGGGCGCAACTGTTGGCGCTATCCTGCCTGCGAGCGCCATGACCGAGAACGCTGCCGCCAAAGCCCACGCCTGCTCCTACGAGACCGACGAGCACGGTCTCGCGCATTGGACCGAGGCGCACGCCGACGCGTGGATCGGGCTGCTGGAGACGCACAAGCAGCTCACGCGGGCACTCGATGCCGAGCTCACCGCTCAGCACGGCCTCAGCCTCAGCGGGCTGGAGCTGCTCGCGCGGCTCGCGGCGGCCGACCAGCGCCAGATGCATCTGACCCAGCTCGCCGGCGCGTCGGGGCTCAGCCTGAGCCGCGTGTCGCGGATCATCGGCGGGCTTGAAGAGCGCAAGCTCGTCGAACGCCACAGCTGCCCGAGCGACGCGCGCGCGGTCCATGCGCAGATCAACGACGCCGGCCTTGCGCTCGTACGCAGCGCCCAGGCGACGCACTTCGCCTCCGTCCAGGCGGCGTTCTTCGACCAGCTCGACGAGAACGAGATCGCGACGCTCGCGTGCGTCTTCGGGCGCTTCGCGCCGCGCGCGTCCGGGCGCTGCGACGCGGGCGCGTGACGCGGCGAAGCGCAGCCCGCGTCGCTACGCGCGGACGCGCCGGACGAGCGCGCTCAGCACGTCGCGCATCCGGCCCAACGTGATTTGGATTGATTCCAGAATCCGTGGCATACTCCGGCACATGCCGGCGACCGCCGAACTCGAGCGCATGCTGCGCGGGGCGTCCCTGCGCGTCACGCGTCCCCGTATGGCGGTGCTGGCCGCCGTGCATGCGCAACCGCACGCCGACACGAGCTCGATCATCGGTCTCGTGCGCGCGGACCTCGGAGAGGTCTCCCAGCAGGCCGTGTACGACGTGCTCGGCGCGCTGACGGCCGCCGGTCTGGTGCGGCGCATCCACCCGCCCGGCTCCGTGGCGCGCTACGAGTCGCGCGTCGAAGACAACCATCACCACCTCGTCTGCCGGTCATGCGGCGCCATCGCCGACGTCGATTGCGCCGACGCCAGCGCGCCCTGCCTGACTCCATCCGACCCCCACGGCTACGCGATCGACGAGGCCGAGGTCATCTTCTGGGGCCTATGCGCCGGCTGCGCGACCTCACCCGATTTCTGAACACCGATCCTTGAAAGGGTTTTCTCGTGTCCGATAGTCCAGACGCCGTTGTTGGAGAGATGAGCGATTCGACCCGGGGCGGTTGCCCGGTCGCGCCGGAGCGCGCGCCGCACCCGACCCAGGGCGGAGGAAATCGCGGCTGGTGGCCCGACCGGCTGAACCTGAAGATCCTCGCCAAGAACCCCGCTGTGGCCAACCCACTCGGCGAGGAGTTCGACTACGCCGCGGCCTTCCAGACGCTCGACCTCGCCGCGGTCAAGCAGGACATCGCCGACGTGCTGACGACGTCACAGGACTGGTGGCCCGCCGATTTCGGCCACTACGGCCCGTTCATGATCCGGATGGCCTGGCACAGCGCCGGCACGTACCGCATCAGCGACGGCCGCGGCGGCGCCGGCGCTGGTCAGCAGCGCTTCGCCCCGCTCAACAGCTGGCCGGACAACGGCAACCTCGACAAGGCGCGCCGGCTGATCTGGCCCGTGAAGCGCAAGTACGGCCAGGCGCTGTCGTGGGCGGACCTCATGGTCCTGACCGGCAATGTCGCGCTGGAGTCGATGGGGTTTGCGACGTTCGGCTTCGGCGGCGGGCGCCCGGACGTGTGGGGGCCAGACGAGGACGTCTACTGGGGCCCGGAGACAGAGTGGCTCGAGGACGAGCGCTACAGCGGCGATCGCGAGCTCGAGGAGCCCCTGGGCGCCGTTCAGATGGGGCTCATCTACGTCAACCCGGAGGGGCCGAACGGCAACCCGGACCCGCTCGCGGCGGCCCGTGACATCCGCGAGACGTTCGCCCGCATGGCGATGAACGACGAGGAGACCATCGCCCTGATCGCCGGTGGCCACACATTCGGCAAGACGCACGGCGCCGCCGACCCCGACGCCTACGTCGGCCATGAGCCCGAGGCGGCTGCGCTCGAGCAGCAGGGCCTCGGCTGGCGCAACTCCTACGGCAGCGGCAACGGCGCGGACACGATCACCAGTGGCCTGGAGGTCACGTGGACGACCGACCCGACGGCGTGGTCGAACAGCTTCTTCGAGAACCTCTTCGGCTACGAGTGGGAGCTGACGAAGAGCCCTGCAGGAGCGCATCAGTGGCAGCCCAAGGACGGCGCCGGCGCCGGCACGGTCCCCGGTCCCGACGCGGGCTCGCCCAAGCGCGTCCCGACGATGCTGACGACCGACCTCGCGCTGCGCCTGGATCCCGAGTACGGGAAGATCTCGCGCCGCTTCTACGAGCACCCCGACGAGTTCGCCGACGCGTTCGCCCGCGCCTGGTTCAAGCTGACGCACCGCGACATGGGCCCGATCGCGCGCTACCTCGGGCCCGAGGTTCCGTCCGAGGAGCTGCTGTGGCAGGACCCGGTCCCCGCACCTGCCGGTGAGCCGATCACGACCGCCGACGTCGCCGCCCTCAAGGCCCAGGTCCTCGAAGCGGGGCTGCCGGGCTCCCAGCTCGTCGCCACCGCGTGGGCGTCAGCGTCGACGTTCCGCGGCAGCGACAAGCGCGGCGGCGCCAACGGGGCGCGCATCCGCCTGGAGCCGCAGCGGGGCTGGGAGGTCAACGACCCCGCGCAGCTCGCGTCGGTGCTGAGCGCCCTGGAGTCGATCCAGCAGGAGTTCAACGCGGCCGGCGGCCGGCAGGTCTCGCTTGCCGACCTGGTCGTGCTGGCCGGCGGCGCGGCCGTCGAGCAGGCGGCGCAGGACGGCGGCCACGATGTCGAGGTGCCCTTCAGCCCGGGCCGCACCGATGCGTCGCAGGACCAGACCGACGCCGACTCGTTCGACGCGCTGGAGCCGGCGGCGGACGGCTTTCGCAACCACCTCTCGGGCCGCCATCGGCTGACCGCCGAGTACCTGCTCGTCGACCGCGCGAACCTGCTGACCCTCAGCGCCCCCGAGATGACCGTCCTGGTGGGCGGTCTGCGGGTGCTCTGCGCGAACGCCGGCGGATCGGCTCACGGTGTCCTCACCGCGACGCCGGGCTCGCTCACGAACGACTTCTTCGTGAACCTGCTCGATCTCGGGACGACATGGTCGGCCGCCGCGGACGACGCGGGGACATTCGAGGGTCGCGATGCTGCGACCGGCGAGGTGAAGTGGACCGGCAGCCGCGTCGACCTCGTCTTCGGCTCGAACTCCGAGCTGCGCGCGCTCGCCGAGGTCTACGCCAGCGACGACGCGCAGGAGAAGTTCGTGCGCGACTTCGTCGCCGCGTGGGACAAGGTGATGAACCTCGACCGCTTCGACCTCGGCTGATCTCGGCGCCCGGGCGGGCCGCTTGCCGGGCGGCCTGGATGCCGTCGCGGGCGGCCGCGCGCATGTCAGTCCGATGACCGGCGAGGTTGGTCATGGTCAGCGGGGGTACACGTGAAGACATGCGCCATCTATCGACGATCTCCATGCTGCTCGCCGTGCTCGCGCTCGGCGCATGCGGCGACGACGACAAGGCCTCCGAAGCGGACACGACCGCGACGCCGGCCGAGCAGACCAAGACGACCGCGGCCGATTCGGCCGCGACCGACCTTGCGCAGCAGACTCGTCAGCTGCAGGAGGACGTCACGGCATCCGCGCGCTCGCTCGCGCAGGGTTCCGACGCGGAGCGCCAGCGCGCTCGCACCAGCCTGAAGGGGCAGGAGCAGCGTGCTCGCCAGCTGGCGGCGGACGCCCGCGCGCTCCCCGACGCCGACGTCGCCCGCGACACCCTCGTGCGTGCCAACGAGGCGACCGTTACGGCCGCCCGCGAGCTGCGCTCATACACCAGCGAGGACGGCAAGCAGGCGATCGAGCGTGCCCGCACGGCATTGCAACGCGGCCAGCAGCAGCTCAGCCGGGCCGCCGACGCCCTGCTCGGCACCGCGCCGGCGAACGCGCGCAAGCAGCTTGAGGACGCGCGCAAGAAGCTGCCCGATCTCCCCAGCACATCCGACCTGCTGCAGCGCTGACGCGGATGCCGCCCGCGCCCCAACGGGCAACGCATGGCGGATTCGGGGTGGATCTAGCCCCGAAACCGCCATGCGCGAGGTGACGGTCACGGCACCGAGAGAGGCCGGAGCAGCATGATCGACCCCGCCACCGCAGCCGCGACGCGCTGCACCGGCCAGCAGCAGGTCTCGGTGCAGGCCACAGTCGCCGCGCTCGACCCCGATCAGAGCGACGTCGTCGTCGCCGAGGACCGCGCGCGGGCCTCCTCAGACACCGGCGTCGATGCAGTGATGCGGGGCGGCCGGCGGTCCTGAGCAATTGCTGGGCTGAGGTCGGCTCGGGCATGGCATCGACCGTGCCTCCGGTCCGAGCCGGAGCGAAGTCCGTGGTTGTCCGCACGCCGCGTCCGCAGCAGCTGCGGATGTTCTGCGGCGCCGGCGCTGGTTGGCTGCCTTCATGATCGAAACCACCGCCCGCACCGACCACGTCCTCAGGGACGCCGACGCGCTCGTCGTGTACGCCAGCACTCACGGCCACACGGCTAGGATCGTGGCGCGGCTCGCCGCGGCGATGCGCGGCGCGGGCCTGGAGGTCGATGTGCGCGAGGTGTCCGAAGCCGCCGACGTCAACCCGGGTCGCTACGGCCTCGTCGTCGCCGGTGGATCGCTGCACAAGGAGCGACACCAGAAGGAGATCGTCGACTGGGCGACCGAGCATCGCGACGCGCTGGCCGGCGTCGCCTCCGTGTTCCT
>JBBSQG010000203.1:0-5964 GCA_038258125.1 Solirubrobacterales bacterium | reverse complement strand
CAGCCGCCAGCCGCGCTCGGCGAGGGCCTCGGCCAGCGCGAGCCCGAGGCCGCGCGAGGCTCCGGTGATGATCGCGGTCGGTGCGCTCCCGGTCATGCCGGCACCTTCTGGCGAGCGCTGCGCCCGGCGACGGCGCGCTCGTAGGCCAGGCGGAACAGCTCGACGACCGCCTCCACGTCCTCGGGTCCGCGCACGCGGCGCGTGACCCAGCCGGAGTCGGGCAGGGCGTGGTGGATCTCGGCGCGCCCCGTCGCGATCAGGGCGTCGCGGACGCTGCGCGGGAACGGCAGGTCGGCCATGTGCTCACCGTGCAGGTGGCCCAGCTCGCGGCGGCCGAGCTTGAACTCGATCCCGCCGAATCGGTGCGTGCTCTCGGTGACTTCCGAGCGGACGAGCAGCTCACGCCGCACGGCTTCGGTCAATGTCGGTGTTCGCATGGCGGCGACGCTAGGCGCGCCGCTGCCGAGAGCACCATCGGCAATTGGTCCTAGGACCCCAATCCACCGATCGTCGCGGCGCGTGCCGGGAGCCTGGCGCGTTTGTGTTCGTAGTGAGCAGAAAAGCGCCAGGCTTCTGCCGCCTTGGGCTACTGGCCGTCGGACAATGGGCGACGGGCCATCTCCTCGTGGAGGTCGAGCAACTCGGCGAACGGCACGGAGCTCCGGCTGGCTCGCGCGATCGCCTTGCCCTCGGCGGTCCACAGGAAGGGGTCGACCGAGATGCCCTCGTCGAGCGCCAGGCTCAACGCCTCAGCCTCCCAACCGGGCCAGCGCAGATCGTCGTAGAAGTCCGCCAGTCCGCCGCCGACCGCCCAGTCGATGAACGCCGTGTGCCCGCCGCCCATCGGGCTCCACGCGAGCGTGTCGGGGCCGAGGTAGCACACCTCGCCGGGCGCGCAGCCCAGCCCCCCGCCGTCGATCGCGAAGCGTCCGCCGAGCACGTCGTAGGCCACCGTCAACGATCCCGGTACCGCCTGAGTCCTCGACTCCAGGCCGCTGGCAGTGGCGAGATCCGGCAGGCGGACGCAGCCGCCACCGAGAATCCGCAGCCAGCCGTGGTCGACGACGATGCCGCCACAGTTCAGCGCGAGGGCCCCGAGCGTCGAGCTCACCGAGAGCCGCAGCCGCGACAGGGTGTCGTGGCCGCGGGCCGGATCGACCGGCAGCACGCGCAACTCGGTCGCGGCACCGCTGAGCAGGTCGCGCAGCTCCGGCCAGGCGGGGTCATCGATGTCAGGCATCCCCGACGGACTACTTCACGGGCCCGTCAATCCCTCCCGCAGCGCGTACAGCGCGGCCTGCGTGCGGTCTGACAGGCCGAGCTTGGCGAGGATGTTGCCGACGTGCGTCTTGACGGTCTTCTCGGCGACGTCGAGCTCGAGCGCGATCGCCTTGTTCGGGCGCCCGCGGGCGATCAGCGCGAGCACCTGGCGTTCGCGCGAGGTGAGCGCCTCGTGTCGCTCGCGACGGCCAGTGTCGGCGGTCAGCTCGCGCAGCACGCGCGCGGCGACGGCCGGGTGCAGCAGCGCATCGCCGCCGTGGACGGTGCGGATCGCGTAGACCAGCTCGGCCGGTGCGACGTCCTTGAGCAGGTAGCCGGCGGCGCCCGCGCGGACGGCGGGAAGGACCTTGTCCTCGTCGAGGAAGCTCGTCAGCACGATGACGCGCGCCGTCGAGCCGCTCGCGCGCAGCGCCTCGATCGCGCCGACCCCGCCGAGGCCCGGCATGACGAGGTCCATCAGCACGACGTCGGGCTGCAGCGACGCGGCGAGCGTCAGCGCCGACTCGCCGTCGGCGGCCTCGCCGAGGACCGCGATGTCGTCGTGCAATTCGAGGAACGTCCGCAGCCCCTGGCGCACGACGGCGTGATCGTCGGCGATCAGGACGCCGATCACGGGCCGGCCACCTCGAGGCGGACCGTCGTGCCGACGCCGGGCGCGGAGTCGATCGTCAGCGTGCCGCCGGCCGCCTTCGCGCGCTCGGTCATCGTCGTCAGGCCGAGCGAGCGGGAGCGAGCACCCGGCGCGGCCGGCTCGAAGCCCGCGCCGTCGTCGCGCACGATCAACTCGACGCGGCCGTCCGCACAGCGCAGCGCCACGTCGATCCGCGCCGCACCGCCGGCATGGCGCAGCGCGTTGTGGAGCGCCTCCTGGGCGATGCGGAAGACGTCGCCCTCGATCGCCGCGGCGACGGGTGCTTCGCCCTCGACGGTGAGTTGAAGCTCCCGCTCGTGCACGCGGCGCAGGACCTCGACGTGCTTGGCCAGCGCGACGGCGAGCCCCTGCGATTCGAGCGCCGCCGGGCGCAGATGGACGATCACCGAGCGCAGCTCCTCCATCGCCTCACGCGCCAGGTCGCGCACGAGGACCAGCTGCTCCGCCGCCTGCGCCGGCGAGCGTTCCAGCAGCGCGCCGCCCGACTCGGCAGCGAGCACGACGCCGAAGAGCTTCTGCGTGACCGCGTCGTGCAGCTCGCGGGCGAGGCGATTGCGCTCCTCGACGATGCTCAGCTCGCGCGAGCGCTCGTGCAGGCGGGCGTTCTCCAGCGCCAGTGCCGCATGCGCCGCGAAGGTCTCGATCAGCGCCTGGTCGGCCTCGGAGAACTCCTCCGCACCCTCCTTGTCGGTGAGGTAGACGGCGCCCGCGACGTCGCCGCGGCCGGAGACGATCGGCACGCCGAGAAACGAGGCCATCGATGGATGCGCGTCGGGCCACCAGCCGTGAAAGCGCGGGTCCTCGCGGATGTCGGCGGTGCGGTAGGGCGCGGGCGACTCGAGCATGGCGCCGAGCAGCCCGTGCTGGCGCGGCAGCTCGCCGAGCGAGGCGATCAGGCGGTCGCTCATGCCCGAGGTGATGAAGCGCGCAAAGCCGCCGTCGCCGTCGGGCACGCCGATCGCCGCGTAGCGCGCACCGGCCAGCTCGCGGGCGGCGTCGACGAGCTTCTGCAGGACAGGCTCGACGGCGTGTTCGGCCGCGATGGCGAGGACCGCGTCGCTGAGCGCCTCGGTGGCGGAGGCCATGAGCCCGATGGTACGGGCGAGGAGTGGCGTGGGCGTTTGACCCAGCAGGGACCGCACCCAGCTAGGCTCGACCGACGTGACCACGCTCGACGACCGTGACCTCGGCATCACGCCCGAGCAGCGCTTTCGCCTCCCATGACGGACGCCGTCGTCTGCCTCGTGACGGCGCCGCCCGACGAGGCGCGCTCGATCGCCGTCGCGCTCGTGCGGCGCGAGCTCGTCGCCTGCGTGAACATCGTCGCGGCGGTGCAGTCCGTCTATCGCTGGAAGGGCGCTGTCGAGCACGACGACGAGTCGCTGCTCGTCATCAAGACGACGCGCCCCGCGCTCGCGGCGCTCGACGGCGCCCTGCGCGAGCTGCATCCCTACGAGAAGTACGAACTCGTCGCGCTCGACGTCGCGGGTGGGTCGGCGGACTACCTGGACTGGATCACGGCGTCCGTCCGTCAGGCCTGAGTATGCTTGCCGCCGCATGAGCATCGTCATCGCCGCGAGCACGAGCCACGGGATCTGGGGCAGCGACACCTGGGGGCTGCTGTTCACCTACGCGATCCTCATGCCGGCGATCGTCACCGGCCTGATCGTCGTCGCCATTGTCTCCGGCCGCGGCGACAAGGAGGCCGACGACGAGCTGCGTGGCCGCTGGGGGCGCAAGTCCTCGCCCCCGTCGGACTCCTGACCTACGCCGGCCGCCGCACCTCGCCGGACCCTGCGCCGGCGGCACCGCCGAGCGCACCGTAGACCGCCGCCGTCTGCTCGGCCACGTCGGCCCAGTCAAAGCGCAACACGTGCGCCGACGCCTCGGCCACGAGCCGGTCACGCAGGACATCGTCGGTCAGCACCCGCTGCATCATCGCCGCCAGCGCGCGCGGGTCGCGCGATCCGAAGCGCAGCCCGACGTCGGCATTGGGCACGACCTCGCGTAGCCCGCCGGTGTCGGCGACGATGCACGGGCAACCGCTCGCCATCGCCTCCAGGGCGACAAGCCCGAACGGCTCGTAGATGCTCGGCACCACGCAGAGGTCGGCGATCCGGTACAGCGAGTGCAGGACGTCGTCGCCGATCCAGCCCATGAACGTCCCGTGGCGCATGAGCCCGAGCGTGCGCGCCTGCTGCTTGAGCTCGGCCTCGTGCGTGCCCGATCCGGCGACGAGGAACCGAACCCTCCCGGCCCGCCGGATCACCTGCGGCAGCGCGTCCAGCGCGAGCTGGAAGCCCTTCTCGTAGACGAGCCGGCCGACGAGCAGCACGAGCCGCTCGTCGGGCTTGGCGAAGCGGGCGCGCAGCGCGTCGAGGTCGGCGACGGGGTGCAGATCGGCGGGGTCGATCCCGTTCGGGATCACGGTCACCCGCCGCTCGTCGATCCCGTAGACGTCGGCGACGTGCCCGCGCATGTAGTCCGAGCAGGTGATCACGTGCTCGGCGCGGCGGGCCATCCACGTCTCGATGTCGTGGATGTAGGACTGCGGGTGCTTGTCGACCCAGCCCTGGTGGCGGCCGTACTCCGTCGCGTGGATCGTCGTCAGGTACGGAAGCGCCAACCGCGTGGCGAGAGCGCCCGACGCGCCGGCGACAAGCCAATCGTGACCGTGCACGAGATCGAAGCGCAGCCGCTTGGCGAGCTGGCGCCCGGCGGCGTGCATGTGCGAGTTCATCCCCTCCACCCAGGCGACAAAGGCGTCGAGGTCGCGCGGCATCGGTGCCTCGGCGACGCGGTGGATGTGCACCCCGCCGCGCAGCTCCTCGGCGACGTGGTCGCGTGCGCCGCGCGTGAGCACATGGACCTCGACACCCCGCGCCACGAGCGCCTCCGAGAGCTTGTGGACATGGCGCGCGAGGCCGCCCGCGACGATCGGCGGGTACTCCCAGGAGAGGATCAGGATGCGCGAGGTCACGGGCGCGGTGGCCCCGGGGCGGGGCCCGGCGATCCTATTGGCTCACCGCCGCCGCGCCGATCGGCCCGCCTCCCGCAACCGATCGCCTACCCTCGCGTTGCACCAGGGATGCTCCGTCGCCTCCTTCCAGCCGCGCTGCTCATCGTCGTCGCCTGCGCGGTCGCGCTGGCGGTCGCCCTGCACGGCGAGGACCCCGCGACGAACGGCCGGGCCACGGAGTCCGCGCTCGCGCAGATCGGCCAGGGACCCGCCGGCAGCGCGGTCGTCACGCTGGAGCGCTGGCGCTACCGCGCCGACCCCGACAACCACGGCCGCGATCGCGGCTGGGCGCGCGGAACCTGGACCGGCCGGCGCGTGTCGGTCCCCTACTCGCCGAACGCCGGCGCCCACAGCGGCGCGGCCGGCCGGCGCGCCTACGACGGCTCCGTCGGCTGGTATGCGACCGACATCGACGCCCCGGTGGGCGGGCGCTACGCGGTCCGCTTCGAATCCGCCCACCACAAGGCGACGGTCTTCGTCGACGGCGAGGAGGTGCGCGAGCACGTCGGCGCCTACGAGCCGTTCACCGCACGCGTCGCGCTGGAGCGCGGGCGCCACACGATCGCCGTGCGGGTCGACTGGCGCGGCCCGCGGCGCCAGGCCGACAGCGGCTGGGCGCGGTCGTGGTTCAACTACGGCGGGCTGAACCGGCCGGTGACGCTCATGCGGCTGGGGCGCAGCGAGCTCGGCGCGCTCACCGTCCGCACGCGGCTGCAGGGCGGCGGCGCCAGGCGGCGCGCGCGGGTCGACGTCGGCGTGCGCGTGCGCAACCACGACGCGTCGCGCACGCTCGAGGCGCGTGGCGTCATCTCGCACGACGGGCTCACGGTGGGCAGGCTGAGCTTCGGCCCGGCCGGCGTCGGTGGCGACATGTCGCGCGCACTGTCGGCGACGGCGACGATCGACGCGCCTGAGCTGTGGTCACCGGGCTCGCCGGCGCTCTATGACCTGCGCATCGTCGTCCCCGGCGAGGCGACGCTGCGGCGCAAGATCGGCCTGCGCGAGCTGGGCT
>JBBSQG010000202.1:0-5980 GCA_038258125.1 Solirubrobacterales bacterium | reverse complement strand
GGGGCTGACCTCGGCACGCAGGACTCACGGCTCGTACTCGACCTGAACTTCGCCTACCAGCCGTCGTGCTCCTACGACGCGCGCTGGACGTGCCCGCTCGCCCCGCCGGCCAACCGGCTCGCTGTCGCCGTGCGCGCCGGCGAGCGCCTCGCGGCCGCGCCGTGATCAGCCCGGCGCCGACCGCCGCGCGTCGGCCAGCCGCGCCACGATTCGATCGAGGTTGGGCGCCAGGAAGCCGGCCGCGATCAGCGGCAGCGCCGGGATCGCCTCGTTGAGCGCGACGCTGAGCGCGAGCGCGGCGAGCAGTCCGCCGAGCATCGCGGCGATCGTAGCCGCGCGGCGAAAGCCATAGCGCGAGGCCCACGCAGCGAACATCGACAGGAACACCGCATCGGAGAGACCGAGGTGCCCGGCGCTGCCCGCGTCGCCCCAGGCCGGCAGGTCGAAGCTCAGCGGGTCGACACGGTCGGTGCCGCCGGCAATCATCTGCGACGTGGGGCCGGCGGCGACCGACCAGATGTCGACGGCGGCGACGAGCAGTGCGACCGCGACCGCGATCACCGGTCCCTGCAACCAGCGCGCCAAGAGCAGGCCGGCGGCGCCCGCCAGCAGCGCCTCGACGACGTTCGCCCCCGCTCCGACTCCGCGCGGATCGTCGGCGTTGAGCGCCGCGACGAGCAGGCCCGCGCCGACGACGACGAGCAGGGGTCCGATCAGGGTCTCGTAGGCCGGCAGCATGGCCAGCGTGCTGGCCGCCACGAGCAGCAGGCCGACCGACCCGGCCACGAGCGCCGTTGCGTCACCGGCCGGCAGTGCCGGCAGCGAGGGCGCGGCGAGGAAGTAGGCAAGCGCCGCGAGTGGCGCGGCGAGCGCGAGCGTGACGGCCCCGGGGCGCGGCATCAGCGCGCGACGGCCCCGCGCGGCGTCAGTACGGCGGTAGGTCGGCGTACCACTCGCCGACCACCCGGAAGGCGGACCAGAAGGCGCGCTTGGCGGACTCCTCGTCGAGCGCCGCGTCGATGTTCGGCACGTAGAGCGCTTCGATCGACGGGGTCAGAGTCTGGACCTCGCCGGGCGACTCGAGCACCGGCCGGGCCAGCGGCAGCGCGAGGTCGTTGAGGACCTCCAGCGCGTCCTCGCCCATGACGACGACCATCTTCGGCTGCACGATCGCGATCTCCTCGGCGACGCGGCCGACGCAGTCCGGATCGGCCAGCGACGTGTCGGGCACCGGGCACTTGACGCACAGCGTCCCGTAGACGGCGAGCGGATCGATCGCCAGCCGCTTGAACGCCTTCATGAGCGCCGCGCCGGCGCGGCCGTAGAAGGCGACGCCCTCCTCGATCTCCGGTGGCATCGGCGCGTGCTTGAGCAGGAGGATGTCGGCCTGCGGGTGGCCGGAGCCGAGCACCGGCATGAGGTGGCCGCGCGGGCAGGCGCGGCACTCCTGCAGATCACGCGTCAGCGTGTTGATCTCGCGGATCGCGCGCTCGAGATACTTCTCGCGGATCTCGTCATCGGTCGTCGGCATGCTCGGCGGTGGTTTCGACGGGCGAGGATGCCGACCCTGCGCGTGCATCACGACTTGCGCGTGGCCCTCCGCACCCGGCGCTCGCGCACGGCGCGGCGCGCGCCCTGCGGCGTCGCCTTCGTCTCCAGGAACTTCAGCGCCTGGACGTAGAGCAGCGAGGAGGGCTTCGTCGTGATCTCGGCGCTGCTCAGCGACTCGAGGAACTCCTCGGGCCCGTCGAAGTCGTGCATCCGCACGCGCACGGAGCCCAGCCCCTGGGCGACGTGGGAGTCCGATCCGGCGGCGGCGAGGATCCGGTACTTGGCGGCGAAGCGCTGCGCCTCCTCGTTGAAGGAGCCGATCGCCACGCGCGGGTTGTAGACCTCGATCAGGTCGATGTCCTCGATGATCGTCAGCAGGTGCTCGTAGTCGGGCACGGCGTGCATGCGATCGAACGGATGCGGCACGTAGACGAGCCCGCCTTGGCGCTTGATCTCGGCGACCGTCTCGGCAAGCGTCAGCCCACGCGGGATCTTCTCCTCGATGAACAGGCCGATGACCTCGCCCTGGCTGGCGGTCTTGACCTCCTCGGCGAGGATGATCTTCACGCCGTACTCGGCCGCCTTGTCGCGCGCCTCGTACGCGCCGGTGATGACGTTGTGATCGGTCACGGCGATCGCGCCGAGCCCCTGTTCGCGGGCGGTGGCGAGGAGCACCTCGACCGGCGTCGCGCAGTCGTGGGAGTGATCGGTGTGCATGTGCAGGTCGACGTCGATACGCGCGTTCGAACCGACCTTGGCGGCGAGCCTCGCGTTGGGGGTGATCGCGTGACGGCGGGCGGCCACGCCGGCGTAGACGTCCTGCAGATCGTCCGCCACGCGCGCCCAGGTCAGCCGCCTGCGCAGCGGCTCGGCGGCGGTCTGCAGGCGCTCGCGCAGCGGCGCGTCGAGAACGAGCCGCTGCAGTTGGGCGCCAAGCGTCTCTGAGTCGCGCGGCTCGAACAGCAGCCCGAGCCCGCCCTCGTCGAGCGCCTCCTCGTAGACGGGCAGCCGCGCGGCGACCGGCACGGCGCCGGCGTTCAGCGCCCGCAGCAGCAGGCCGGGGGCGGGCGCGGCGCCGTCGGACGCGGCGACGTAGACGTCGCTGCAAGCCAGCAGCTCAGCCTCGGAGAGCTCGTCGGGCGAGGCGTAGCGCACGCGCGCCTCGAGGCCGGCACGCAGCGGCGCGCTGCTGGAGGGTCCGCGCGCGGAGACGATCGTCGCCTCCCACGCAAGCGCGGGATCCAGGCGGCGCAGCGCACGCAGGAACAGGCGCAGGGCGGGGCGCTCCTCGTCGTCGACGTAGCCGAAGCGCACGACACCGTCGGGCGCGGTGGCGCGCGGAGCGGCCGCGTCGGCACCGGGCAGCAGCACGCGGTAGTCGGCCGGGAAGAAGCGCTGCATGAGCGTCCTGGTGGCCTCGAAGCTTGCGGTGCGGGCGTCGAGCCGGCCGAGGACGAGGGAGACGACCTTGCGCGCGACCTGCGTCGACAGCAGCCGCTCGGTCGGGGCGTGGAAGGTGCCGACGTTCAGCGCGCGCGAGTGGCGCAGAGCGGCGCTGGAGGTCGACGGGGCGAACGGCTCGTGGACGTGGCAGATGTCCAACGGCAGGATCGCCAGCAGGTTCTCGATCGTGCGCGAGACGTCGACGGGCAGCGCGGGGGCGCGGCGGGCGCTGCCGGGCAGGTCGGGCAGCGCGTCGCCGACGGCGAGCACGCGTGGCGGCGCGCCCGGCTCGGGCAGTAGCGTCGCCGGATCCTCGCGCGCGGCGCTCAGCGCCTGGCGCGTCTCGCGGACCGCCTCGCTGGAGCGCGACGGCGCGACGATCAGCACCTGGTGGCCGCGGGCGGCGAGCTCGGCCGTCGTGCGCTCGACGTAGGTCGTGATCTCGTGATGGCCGGCGCCCCACGGATACGGCGTCACGTGGGCGATCGCGAGCGGGTCTACAGGCACACCGTGAGCATACGAACTGGCCGCCGCCGGACCCTTGGCGTCAGCCGCCGCGGGACCTATCCGGCGCTTGCCGGCGGTCCCCCGCTCGCGTACAGCGCCGTGAACTCGTCGGCGTAGTTCTCATAGACGACGTTGCGCTTGACCTTCAGCGTCGGCGTGAGCTCCTCGTGCTCCTGCGAGAGGTCGCGCTCCAGCACGGTGAACTTCTTGACCTGCTCGATGCGCGCGAACTTGCGGTTCGCGTCGTCGACGGCGGCCTGCAGCAGCTCGCGCACGGCGGGCAACTTGGCCAGCTCGGCCGGGTCCTTGGTGTTCGCGCCCAGCTTCTCGGCGAGCGCCGGTGCCTCGTCGGGGTCCAGCGTCAAGAGCGCGGTGAGGTACGGGCGCCGGTCGCCGAAGACGACCGCTTGGGAGATCCAGCGGCAGAGCTTGAGCGCGTTCTCGATGTTCGACGGCGAGATGTTCTTGCCGCTGGAGGTGATGATGAGGTCCTTCTTGCGACCGGTGATCGACAGGTAGCCGTCGCCGTCGAGCTCGCCGAGGTCGCCGGAGTGCAGCCAGCCGTCCGGCGACAGCGTCTCCTTCGTCGCCTCGGGGTTGTCGTAGTAGCCCTTGAAGACGTTCGGCCCGCGCATGAGGACCTCGCCGTCGTCGGCGATCTTCACCTCGCAGGACGGCAGCGGCCGGCCGACGCTGCCGAAGCGGTAGGCGGCGGGGAGGTTGAGCGTCTCGACGGCGCAGTTCTCGGTCATCCCGTAGCCCTCCAGCACCCAGATCCCGGCGGCGTGGAAGAACTCGAGGATCTCGGTGTCAATCGGTGCCGCGCCCGACAGCGCGAGCTTCATCCGGCCGCCGAAGAGGTCGCGGATCTTGTGCAGGACGAGCTTGTCGGCGAGCGCGAACTGGCCCTTGAGGAGCAGTCCGGGGTGTCCGCCATGCACCTCGCGGCGGCGGACCTCACGCCCGACGCCGACCGCCCAGTCGAAGATCTTCGCCTTCGCTCCCCCGGCCTCGTGCGCCTTGGCGGTCGCGGCGGTGTGGATCTTCTCGAAGATGCGCGGCACCGACGGAAGGTGTGTCGGCTTGATGAGCTGGACGTCCTCGACGATCTTCTTCGGGTCGCGGCGCCAGTAGGCCATCTCGCCACCCGAGTCGACCGCGAACAGCTGCACGACGCGAGTCAGGACGTGGGCGAGCGGCAGGAAGACGTAGAGGACATCCTCGCCGGGCTTCACGGAGAGGATCTGGTTGATGGCGTCGATGTCGGCGCGCAGGTTGCCGTGGGTGAGCATGCAGCCCTTCGGCGGGCCGGTCGTGCCCGACGTGTAGACGATCGTGGCGACATCGTCGGAGCCGATCGCGTCGACGCGTGCGTCGAGGTCGGCATCGCTGATCTCGACGCCGGCGGCGCGCAGGTCGTCCAGCGTCAGCGCGTCGTCGCCCTCGCCCTCCAAGCGCAGCACATGCGTGAGCGCCGGCAGCGCGTCGCGGATCTCGGCGAGCTTCGCCAGCTGGCCGGCGTCCTCGCAGAAGAGCACGCTCGCCCCGCTGTGGCCAAGCACGTACTCGCACTCCTCCGCCGAGTTGGTCTGGTAGACGGGGACGATCGTGGCGCCCGCGCACATCCCGGCGAAGTCGGCCAGCGTCCACTCGGCGCGCGTGTTGGAGAGGATGGCGACGCGGTCGCCGGGGCTTACGCCGAGCGCGATCAGGCCCTTGGCGAGGGCACGCACGTCGGCGCCGAGCTCGCTGTAGGACGTGCGCCGCCAGCCGCCGTCGTGCGGAAAGCGCATCGCCGTGCCGCTGTAGCGGGCGCCGGCGTCGAGCGCGAGACGGGCGATCGTACGTGCGGGGGCGGGGGCGGGCTTTTTGGCGGGGGGCTTGGTGGTTGCGGCGCTCTGAGCGCCGTCGTCGTCCTTGCTCATCCTCAGATCCTACGCAGCCTCCGGGCTCCGGGCGCCCGTCTTCGGTGCTGCGACCGTGCGCCGCAGCACCGGCTGCGGCGCCCGGGACGCTCGCTCAGTTGGAGGAGCGGGCGGTCTTCGCCGGGGCGTCGGCAGGGGTCGGCTCGCTACCCGGCCGGCGGGCGTACTTGGCGATGAACGCCTCGGTGTCGGCGTGTGCCTGCTCGTCGGGGCGCTGGTTGTGGGGCGACTTCATGAGGTAGGAGGACGGGCCGTCCAGCTGGCCGGAGAGGCCGTGGTTCAGCGCGAGCTTGCAGCAGCGCACGGCGTCGATGACGATGCCGGCGCTGTTTGGCGAGTCCCAGACCTCGAGCTTCAGCTCGGCCATGAGCGGCACGTCGCCGAAGGCCTGGCCTTCGAGCCGGATGTGGGCCCACTTGCGGTCGGTCAGCCACGGCACGTAGTCCGACGGGCCGACGTGGACGTCGCCGGCCGGCAGCTCGTGGCCCATGATCGACGTGACGGCGTTCGTCTTGGAGATCTTCTTGGACTCCAGGCGCTCGCGCTCGAGCATG
>JBBSQG010000201.1:0-5992 GCA_038258125.1 Solirubrobacterales bacterium | reverse complement strand
TATCCACCCCGAAGCCGCCATTCGTTGCCCAGCACGCAGACAAGTCCCCTCGACCGCCAGAGCTCCTCCACCGACGTGGCTGCCGCCGGCGGGCGAATGACGCGCCGAGTGCGGATATCGCACCTCGCGCGTCACGCAGGCAGCAGCCATCGACGTCCTGTCGACTTGTGGACGTCTATCGCGCTCAAGTCGACACGACCGGCCCGATCGTGCAGTCGTTGCGCGTGCCGCGATGCTGATTGCGCGCGCACGCCACCCGCGTGCGCCATCGTGTGCACGAGGTGTTCGCCCCGTCACCACAGCCCGGACCCGCGCGCACCATCGCGCTCGCGCTCGCCGCGCTGGCCGCGATCGCGGGGCTCTTCGTCGCGCTGGCGATCCTCGGCCGCGGGCATGACATCACGGCGACCGACCTCAGCATCGCCGACGGCGTTCGCTCGCTCGCGCCCGGCGATGGCGCCGCGAGCGTCATGCGCGTGCTCACCCACCTCGGCGCGACCGACGTCGCCCTGCCGCTGTGCCTGCTCGTCGCTTATGTCCTCGCGCGGATCGGCGATCGCTCCGCGCTGCTCGGCCTGGTCGGTGCGTACGCCGCCACGCAGGCGATCGTCACGCTCGTCAAGGTCATCGTCGAGCGCGCGCGCCCCGACAGCGCCGAGGCGCTCGCGCAGGCCGGCGGGTACGCCTTTCCCAGCGGGCACAGCGCGACGGCGGTCGTGACCTACGGCGCGCTGGCGCTGATCGCCGCGCGCCACCTCGGCCCCGGCGCGCGCAACGCCGCGATCGCGGCGGCGGTCGCGCTCGCGGTTCTCGTCGGGATCACCCGCGTCTACCTCGGTGTGCACTACCCCAGCGACGTGCTCGCCGGCTGGCTGCTCGGCGGCCTCGTACTCGCCGTCGTGTGGCGCCTCGCCGTCCGCGCTCCCGCGGCGTGATCCCAAGCCGTTCACAACCTCTTCACGCACCGTTCACGACCGGATAACCGGCGCCTGGCGCCCGGCGGGCAGCCTCGCAGCGGCAATGCGAACCACCGCAGCGCAGCTCGTCAAGATCGGAGAGTTCGAGTTCCGCCCCGGAGAGGGGCTCGTGCTCGCCAACGGACGCGCGCTCACGTTGTCGGTGCGCGAGTTCGACCTGCTCGTCGCGCTCGCCCGCAACGCCGGCCGGATCGTCTCGCGCGAGGAGCTGTACCGCCTCGCTTGGGGCGGCGAGCTGCGCCACGGCGATCGTTCGTGCGACGTCTACGTCCACAAGCTGCGCGCCAAGCTCGAGCGCGCGCTGCCCGACCGGCGCTACATCCACACCCACGTCGGCTTCGGCTACCGCCTCGACGGCTCATCTTCACATCCTTTTCACACCGCGGCTACGGGCGGGTAACAGGATGCGTCGCACGTGCTGCGACGGTCGACCCCGCTATGGGAAATCACAGAGGAGGACACACCTTGAAGCTCCAACGCTTCAGCGCGGTGCTCATCGCGTGCAGCGCGCTGGCGTTCGGCGTCGCGGCCTGCGGAGACGACAACAGCAGCGACAGCTCCGGCGGTGCCGACACCGGAGCTTCGGTCAGCGAGGACCTGAGCGGTTCGATCCGCATCGACGGCTCGTCGACGGTCGAGCCGGTCGCCCAGGCGGCAATCGAGCTGTTCGCCGAGCAGGCCGCGGACGTCGACATCAGCGTCGGCGGCGTCGGCACCGGCGACGGCTTCGCGAAGTTCTGCCGCGGCGAACTGCAGATCTCCGACGCTTCGCGGCCGATCAAGAAGGACGAGTACGACGCCTGCAAGAAGGCCAGCATCACGCCGGTCGAGATTCAGGTCGGCATCGACGGCCTCTCCGTCGTGGCGAACCAGGACCTCGCGATCCCGGACGACTGCATCACGACGGCGAACCTCAAGAAGCTGCTCGACCCGAAGTCGAACGTCGCCAACTACTCCGAGCTCGGAGCCGGCTTCCCCGACGAGAAGGTCTCCTTCTTCACGCCGGGCACGGAGTCGGGCACGTACGACTACTTCACCGAGGCCGTGCTCGAGACCGATGCCGAGCAGCGCACCAAGGACGTCCAGACGTCGGCCGACGACAACCAGATCGTCACCGGCATCGTGGGCACCGAGGGCGCGCTGGGCTACGTCGGCTTCGCCTTCGCGGATTCGCAGAAGGACAAGCTGAAGATCCTGGCGGTCGATGGTGGCGAGGGCTGCATCAAGCCGGAGATCGCCACGATCGCGGATGGCAGCTACGCGCCGCTGTCGCGGCCGCTGTTCATGTATCCGACGACCGAGACGGCCGCCAAGCCGGAGGTCAAGGCGTTCATCCAGTTCATCCTCGACAACAACGAGAAGGTCGTCACCGCAGCGGACTACGTGCCGCTGACCGACGACCTGCTGACGAAGTCCAAGGCGAGCCTCGAGAGCGCCACGCCGGTCGCGGCGCCCGCCGAGTAGCCACGTGGCCGACGGACACGATTGGGGTTCCGGACCCGGGCCGGTCTCCCTGACCCGGGTCCGGACACGACGCTCCACCGGCGAGCAGGCCATCAAGGTCGTGCTCGCCGGTGCTGCGGTGCTGTCGGTGCTCACGACGACGGGCATCGTCTTCACGCTGCTCAACGAGTCGACGAAGTTCTTCGGCGACGTCCCGGTCGCCGACTTCTTCTTCGGCACCGACTGGGCTCCGCTGGCCGGTGGCGAATCGCAATCCTTCGGGGTCGTCCCGCTGCTGTGGAGCACGCTGTACCTGACGTTCATCGCGTTGATCGTCGCCGTCCCGCTCGGGCTCGGCGTCGGGATCTATCTCGCCGAGTACGCGTCACCGCGGGTGCGCAAGACCCTCAAGCCGATCGTCGAGGTGCTCGCCGGGGTGCCGACGATCGTCTTCGGGTTCTTCGCGCTGACGTTCTTCACGCCGCTGTTGCAGGACATCGGCTTGAACGTGCGGGTGTTCAACGGCCTCTCCGGCGGCATCATCCTCGGGATCCTCGTGCTGCCGACGATCGCGTCGGTCAGCGAGGACGCGATGTCAGCCGTGCCGCAGTCGTTGCGGGAGGGCGCCTTCGGGCTCGGTGCGGCGAAGTGGCAGGTCGTCGTGCGCGTCGTCTTCCCGGCGGCGCTGTCGGGGATCGTCGCGGCGCTCGTGCTGGGCGCTTCGCGCGCGATCGGCGAGACCGTCGTCATCCTCGTCGCCAGCGGCAACAACCCGAACCTCACCTTCGACCTCGACGTCGCCCACCAGAACATGGCGGCGTTCATCGCGAACGTCGCCCGCGCCGACGTGTCGGCGGGCAGCACGGCCTACGCGACGATCTTCGCCGTCGGCACGACGCTGTTCGTGCTGACGTTCGCGCTCAACCTCGTGGCGATCCGCGTCGTGCGCAAGTACCGGCAGGTGTACGAATAGCCATGTCCGTCGCCGAGTCAGCCGTCACGCGCAGGATCGTCGAGCGCGCCTCGAGCGGAGAGCGCACGAAGGAGCTCCTGTTCCGCGCCTCGCTGCTGCTGTGCCTGTTCATCACGATGCTGTTCCTCGGCGTCCTGCTGATCGACGTCGCGCTCGACGGCGTGCCGCTGCTCACGCCCGAGTTCATCACGAACTTCCCCTCGCGCCTGGACGCCGGCCGGTCCGGCATCCGGCCGGCGCTGATCGGGACGCTCTACCTGGGGGTTCTCTGCGCCGCGTTCATCGTCCCGATGGGCGTGGCGGCGGCGGTCTACCTCGAGGAGTACGCGGACTCAGAGCGCTGGTACAACCGCATGATCGAGGTGAACATCCAGAACCTCGCCTCGGTGCCGTCGGTCGTGTACGGGATCCTCGGGCTGGCGTTCATCGTCCGCGGGCCGATCGACATCTGGGGTCTCGGGCAGGGATCGCCGACCCTCCTGGCCGGCGCGCTCACGCTCGGCCTGCTCGTGCTGCCGGTCGTGATCATCGTCTCGCGCGAGGCGATCCGTGCGGTCCCGCCGTCGATTCGCGAGGGCTCGCTCGCGCTCGGGGCGACGCAGTGGCAGACGATCTGGAAGCAGGTCCTGCCGGGCTCGGTGGCGGGGATCGCGACCGGGGTCATCCTCGCGCTCTCGCGGGCGATCGGCGAGACCGCGCCGCTGATCCTCGTCGGGGCGACCGCGTTCCGGCTGACCGACCCGACGATCGACGGCCCCTTCTCCGCGCTGCCGATCGCGATCTTCAATGCCGCCGGCGAGCCCAGGGCGGAGTTTCAGATCCTTGCCGCCGGCGCGATCGTCGTCCTGCTCGTCGTCCTGCTGCTCATGAACTCCGTCGCGATCTACCTGCGCAACCGCTACGAGCAGAAGTGGTGAGTGCCGGTGTCATCCGACTCCTCAGACGAACCGCGCGAGAACACGCCCACGCCGACGACTGGTGACGACATGGACTCCTCCACGCAATCCTCCGATCCGACCAAGGACGTGCGGCCCGGCGTGAGCACTTCGGCGGGGCTGCCGAGCGTGCGGCCGTCGCCGGCGGGCAAGCGCACGCCGGACGCGTCACGCGAGGCGATCTTCGCATTGCAGGACGTGCAGGTCCGCTACGGCGGCGTGCCCGCGGTCGAGGACGTCACGTTCGACCTGCTCAAGAACGACATCACGGCGTTCATCGGCCCATCGGGCTGCGGCAAGTCGACGCTGCTGCGCTGCCTGAACCGGATGAACGACCTGATCGCGAGCGCGAGCGTCCACGGCAGCGTCCGCTACCACGACCAGGATCTCTACGCCGCCGACGTCGATCCCGTCCAGGTGCGCAAGCGGATCGGGATGGTGTTCCAGAAGCCCAACCCGTTTCCGAAGTCGATCTACGAGAACATCGCGTTCGGGCCGCGCGTATTGGGCATGAAGGGCGACATGGACGAGATCGTGGAGACCGCGCTGCGCAAGGGCGCGCTGTGGGACGAGGTCAAGGATCGCCTGAAGACGAACGCCTTCGGCATGTCCGGCGGCCAGCAGCAGCGGTTGTGCATCGCGCGCACGATGGCCGTCGAGCCCGACGTGATCCTCATGGACGAGCCCTGCTCGGCGCTGGATCCGATCTCGACCGGGGCGATCGAGGAGCTCATGCTCGAGCTCAAGCAGAACTACTCGATCGTGATCGTCACGCACAACATGCAGCAGGCCGCGCGCGTGTCGGATATGACGGCGTTCTACAACGTCGACAAGGTGCAGGAGGGCAAGCGCGTCGGCAAGCTCGTCGAGTTCGCCCCGACCGAGAAGATCTTCACCTCGCCCGACGACCCGCGCACCGAGCGGTACGTGACCGGGAAGTTCGGCTGATGGCTGTGGGCAACGGTCTCGACGGGCAGCGCAGCCACTTCCAGCAGCAGCTGGCCGAGCTCGAGGCCAGCGCGCTCGGCGGCCTGGATCTCGTCTGCGGCCAGATGGACCGGGTCATCGAGGCGCTGCAGCACCAGGACCTCGAGCTCGCCCAGTTCGTCATCGCCGACGACGACCGCCTCGATGGCCGCTACCTCGAGGTCCATCAGGGCATCCTCTCGCTGCTGGCGCTGCAGGCGCCCGTGGCCGGCGACCTGCGGCTCGTCGCGGCGCTCCTGCACCTGATCAAGCACGTCGAGCGGATGGGCGACCAGTGCGTCAACGTCGCCAAGCTGATCCCGCTGGTCGGGCACGAGCCGCCGGTGCGCGACGAGATCTTGAGCAAGCTCGTGCAGATGGGGCAGGCCGCGCGCGCGGAGGTCGTGCAGTGCAAGCGCGCCTTCGCCGAACGCAACGTCGTGATGGCCGAGGACCTCGTCGAGCGTGACCGCGACGTCAACCAGCTCAACCGCGAGGTGTTCCGGATCGCGGTCGAGATCGGCGATGACGCCGACACGCGCGAGTGGGCGATGACGATGATCCTCGTCGCGCGCGCGTTCGAGCGCGTCGGCGACAACGCGGTCGACATCGGCGAGCAGACGGCGTTCGTCGTGACCGGGCTGTTCCGCGAGTTCTCGGGCGCGACGCACGTCGGGCGTCACTGATCGCTGGACCCC
>JBBSQG010000200.1:0-5993 GCA_038258125.1 Solirubrobacterales bacterium | reverse complement strand
TCGCCGAACTCCCAGTCGTAGCGCGCGATCGTGCCGTCGGGCTCGGCTGACGCGCGCGCGTCGAACAGCGTCGCCGATCCGGCCGGGCCGGTGCCGGCGACGAATGACGCCAGCGGCGCCTGCGACGGCGCCAGCGCGATGCCGGCGTTCGTCAGACCGAAGGCCGGCGACGCCGGCGTGTTCGCGCGATGGGCCAGCGTCCCGCCGGGCGCCACCGTCCACTCCCCGGCCGTGCCGTTCTGGCCCAGGTAGAGCGACTGGCCGTCGGGGCTGGCGACGAGGTCACGTGTCGGGCCGGCGACGACGTAGCTCACCGCCGGCGGCGCGAGCGGTGTCAGCGCGCCGCCGGCGCCGGTGGCGAACTGCCTGATCCGCTCCGGCCCGCTCGCGCTGCTACCACTCGGCGCCCACAGCGCGCCACCGCCGATCGAGACGGCGACGGCCGGCTCGGCGTAGCCATCGAACCCCGCCCCGTCCACGGTTCCGCCGGTCAGCGAGCCCGTGCCGGTGTCGATCGCCCAGCGCCCGATCCCGGCACCGCCGGTGTCGGTCGCGAGATGCAGATGGCTGCCCGAGGGCGTGATCGCCATCCGGCCGGCGGCGACCGCCGGCCCGCCGACCGGACCAGGCCAGCCGACGACGGGCGAGCCCTTCGGCGTGCCGGCGCCGGTTGCGGGATCGATGTCGAACTGCCAGATCCGCACGCTCGCCGAGCCGCTGAAGTCGGCCGCGTAGAGGTTGCGGCCGTCGGCAGTCATGGCGAGATAGCGGACGTCGGGGGCCGGCGTCGTCGAGGGAATCACGATCTGGCTGGCGGCGCCGAGCGTGCCGTCGGCGTTGATCGGCCGCCAGAAGATCGCAAACCCCGGCTGGCCGTAGAGCACCCGGGTGCCCTGCGGGTTGACGATGATCCCGCGCCCAGGCGCGAGCGCCGGTCCGATCGCGGCGCCGTTGGGCTCCAGGCGACCATTCGCGGCGACGCGCGCGAAGCCGACGATCGACGACTGCCCGGCCGCGCTCGTCGTCGTGACGTAGGCGAAGCGGCCGTCGGGCGTGACGGCGATGTCGTTCGGACCGCCCCCGAGCGCCGTGTCCGGCGCCGACGGCGACAGCGCGCCGTCTGCACCCACGGTGTACTGCACGAGGCTGCCAGCGGGTCCGCTGGATTGCAGGACGTATACGCCGGTGATCGCGCCCGCGGGGCTCGCGGCAAGCCCGGCGGCCAGCGCCGCCGCCAGGAGGATCCTGGCGCATCGCCTGTGTCGCATTGGCGCACTCTAATCGCATCGCCTCAGTGGTTGGAGGCACTCCAAGGACACATGTTGGCGCGACGAAGCTTGACCTTCGGGGCTGATCGGCGGAGAGTGTGATGTCAAATCAGGGATCGTCTGAGGTCGGCTCGGCTTCGGGAGAGACTGAAAGGGGCACACGGTGAACCCGATGCGACGACGTCCTCGGGCGCCCCGCTCGCCGATGTCAGGAGCAGATGTCATGCACTTCGAGCGCGGCGGGGATGCCTCGACGGAGCGGGCGCGGCGGTGATGACGCTCACCGGTGATCCGGGCGCGACCGACGACGAGGCGATGGCGCAGATGCAGGCCGGATCGACCGTTGCATTCGGCGTTCTGCACGACCGCTACCGCGGGCGCGCGCAGCGGATCGCCTGGGCGCTCTGCCACGACGAGGGCCGCGCGCAGGAGGCCGTCCAGGAGGCGTTCATGTCGATCTGGACCACGCGCTGCAGCTATGACGAGCGCAGCGCCGTCGCGCCATGGCTACTGACGGTCGTCCGCAATCGAGCGATCGACAACCAGCGACGCAACCGCGCGCATGTGAGCCATCGCGCCGACGCGGATCTGCTTGAGACGATGACCGCTCGCGACGACGTCCTCGAGCAGGTCATCGCGCGCGATGTCGCGGGTGATCTGGCGACGGCGCTGGTGCAGCTTCCCGGCGAGCAGCGCGAGGTCATCACGCTCGCCTTCTACGACCAGCTCACGCACCGGGAGATCGCCGCGCGGCTCGATCTCCCGCTCGGGACGGTGAAGGGCCGCATCCGCCTCGCAATCGGTCGACTGCGGGGTGAGGTCGACCGTGCCGTTCGGTGAGCGGCGCGCCGACCACGGGGTCGTTGGAGGCAACGGGAAGCCGAGTTCGCCGGCCCCCCCGCCGCCGGGCCGCCGCGTGCCCGAGGAGGAGCTCACAGCGATCATCCGTCGTGCCGCGGCTCTGGGCATCCCCGGTTGGCGCGTCAGCGCGGCCCTCGGGCTTGCGCTGCCGAGAGCCGACGCGGACCGGTAGCGGCCGTCGGCTACGCGCCGGCGAGCTTCGCTTCCTGGCGCTCCCGGCTGATCTTCACGACGTCCCAGACGAGCCCCAGCCGCTCTAGGCCGGCGATCACGAGCGCGCTCGGATCCAGCGCCCGCTCATACCAGCGCAACCCGTGCGCCGCCGAGGTCGGGAAGGCGTGGTGGTTGTTGTGCCAGGCCTCGCCGAAGGACAGCGGCGCCAGCCAGGCGAGGTTGCGCGACTCATCGCCGCTGTCGAAGCGCTTGCGCCCGAAGAAGTGACACAGCGAGTTGATCGAGTACGTGACGTGGTGCAGTAGCAGGATCCGCACCGCGCCGCCCCACAGCAGGCCGGTCAGCGCGGCGGTCAGCGTGCCGCCGAGCGCGTAGCCCAGGCCGAACGGCGCGGCGAGCCCGAGCGCGATCCACAGCAGCGTGGTGCGATCGATGAACGCGATCAGCGGGTCGGCGATCAGGTCCGGCGCGTAGCGCTGCTTGTTGCCGCGCTGGGTGTGCAGAAACAGCCAGCCGACGTGCGCGTGAGCCAGGCCTCGCAGCGCGCCGCGCAGGCCGTGGCCGTGGTTGACATGCGGGCTGTGGGGATCGCCGAACTGGTCACTGAAGGCGTGGTGCTTGCGGTGGTCGGCCACCCAGGCGGTGATCGGTCCCTCGATCGCCGCGGTGCCGAGGATCGCGAGGATCGCGCGCACGGGGCGGCTCGTCGTAAAGGCGCGGTGCGTGAAGTGGCGGTGAAAGCCGACGGTGATGCCGAGGCCGGTCAGCACGTACATGACGCCGAAGACGACGAAGTCGTGCCACCGCAGCAGGCTATGTGAGGCCTGCCACACGGCGACGCCCAGCAGCAGGAACGGGACGACGGTGACGACCCCGGTGACCAACCGGTCCAGACGCTCGTTCGCACACGGCTGGATGTCCTGCGCGCACACGGCGCTGTTCATGCGTTCCTCTCGTGTGGTGCGGCTACCCGTCGCTTGGCATCCGCAGGTCTGCGAAGCACCCACCGTACCGCTCGTGGGCTCGAGGTCCTGCCCCTCCCAGCCGGCTGGAGGACTAGCCGATGCCGCCGCTCGTGCGGCCCTTCAGCTCGGCGATCTCCAGCGCCATCGCGTCGATCGTCTCGTTGAGGTCGCCGACGGCGCTGATGTCGCCGTCGCGCATGAGCTCGGCCGCCATGCGGGCATCCGACAGGCCCTCCGCCAAGCGCCCGAGCGCCTCTTCGATCTGGCTG
This sequence comes from Solirubrobacterales bacterium, assembly GCA_038258125.1. Lineage (GTDB taxonomy): Bacteria > Actinomycetota > Thermoleophilia > Solirubrobacterales > Solirubrobacteraceae > CADCVQ01. The sequence goes on along the minus strand of JBBSQG010000200.1, from coordinate 2,456 downwards.
ACGTCCATCGTGGGTGCGAGCCTACCCATTGGCGCCCTCAGGCGGCATGCACCGCCGCGGTGAGGTTCGAGCGTGCGCGGATGATCAGCGACTTCGTCGCCGGCACGGTCGTGTGCAGCCGGCGTGCGGTCTCGATGTGCGAGCAGCCGTCGAACTCGCGCATGACGAGCGCCATCCGCTGGCGCTCGGGCAGACGCGCGATCTCGCTGACGATCTGGCGCATCTCGTCGCGCTCCTCGGCGCACAGCGCGGTGTCGCTCGTCGGCACGGCGTTGAGCGCGAACTCGTCGTCGTAGGCGCCGGCCCGCTGTGGCGAGCGCAGCTCGTCGAGCGCGCGGTTGCGGACGATCATGTACAGCCACGGGCGCAGTGCCATCGACCGATCGGTGACGCGCAGGCCGCGGTAGGCGCGGAGGAAGGCGTCCTGCACGACGTCGTCGGCGTCGCGGCCACTGTTCTTCAGCATCCGCCGGGCGAAGGCGACGAGCGCGGCGCCGTAGCGGCGATAGATCTCGTCGAAGGGCGCCTCGTCGCCGCGCCGGAAGCGGGCGACGAGCTCGTCGTCGCTGACGCTGTTGAGGGGGAGGTTCGGACGGGGGAGGGACGGCATGGGGGGTGGCTCCTTGCGTGGGGCGTTGTGTGCAAGATCACGCCGCGCCACCCGATTGCGGTCGACCCCGGGGTCACACCGCCCACCCTCAGGTGTGCGGCCGCGCCACCCAGGGTGGGTTGACCTGTGAATGTGGCAAGCTCAACCGCTGTGACCCAGCAGGCCGATCAGTCACCGCTCGCCGCCCATGCCGCCACGCCCGCCGAGCTGCGCGAGCGCATCGAGGCCGAGCGCGAGGGCATGCCGTTCCTCGTCCTGCGCGAAGGGACCGGCGGCCAGCGCCTGCTCGTGCTCGAATCCGAGACCAAGCGCGTGACGATTGGGCGCAGCAGCGGCAACGACATCGCGCTGGAGTGGGACACCGAGGTCTCGCGCCTGCACGCGGAGCTGGAGAACCTCGGCGACGAGTGGACGGTCGCCGACGACGGGCTGTCGCGCAACGGCTCGTTTCTCAACGGGCAGCGGATCTCCGGCCGCCAGCGGCTGCGCGACGGCGACGTGCTGCGCGTCGGGCGCACGCAGATCGCCTACCGCGTGCCGGAGTCGGCCGAGTCCAGCCCGACCGTCGCCGCGGGCAGTCGGCCCGAGCTACCCGAGCTGAGCGCCACCCAACGCGCGGTGCTCGCCGCGCTGTGCCGGCCCTACAAGGACACCGAGCTCGCCACCCCCGCCACGAATCAGCAGATCGCCGAGGAGCTGTTTCTCTCCGTCGACGCCGTCAAGGCGCACCTGCGCACGCTGTTTGGCTACTTCGGCGTCCAGCACCTGCCACAGAACCAGAAGCGCTCCTACCTGGCGATGCGCGCGCTGCAGGACGGCGTCGTCGTGCGTCGCGACCTGTAGCCGGCGCCGGCTCGTCTACGGAGACCGCTTGGGCGGCCGCGAGAAGCGCACGCGCTGCACGCCGCCGCTGTCGAGCAGCGTCAGCCAGACCGCTTTGCCGCGCGTGATGTCCAGCGCGAACGGCCGTGAGCCGGTGTCGATCCGCTCGAGCACCTTGCGCGTCCGGGCGTCGATGCGGATCAGGCGCCCGGCCTCCTTGGCGGTCGCCCAGACCGAGCCGCCGCCGACCGTGACGCGCTCGGGGATCGCCTGCAGCGCGATGTGGCGCCGCTGCAGGCTGCGGGGGTTGATGCGCGTGATCTCGTCGTCGAGCGAGGACGCGACCCAGACGAAGCCCTCGCCGACGGCGATCCCCTTCGGCCCTCGCCCGACCGGCACGATCGCCTGCTTGAAGTCGCTGACGCGGATCTTCGTGACGGTCGCCGTGTAGCGGTTGGTCACCCAGCCGGCGCCCTCGCCGACGGCGAGGTCCTGGACGCCGTCGGCAATCGAGATCTCCCGCTGGATGCCGGTGCTCGGCTCGATCCGCACGATCGACTCCGGGCTGTGGTCGTCGGGCGACAGGTTGCGCACCGCCACCCAGACCGCGCCCGCGCCGGCGGCGACCGCGACGTTGCGGCCCGGCCGCGCGATCTCGACCGAGCCGCCCTTCACCGGTCTGCGCGTCTCGGCGTTGATCCGCAGCACATTGCGCGTGCGCTTGTCGCTCTTGGTCACCCATACCGAGCCGAAACCCGAGGCGAGCGAGCTGAGCCCTTTGCCGAGGCTCAGCCGCCCGCTGCGCTTGCGGGTGCTCGCGTCGACGAGCACGATCGCTCCCTCCTGGAAGCTCATCGCCCACACCTGGCCCCCCGCGATCGTCAACGCGTTCGGCCGGGCGAGCAGGTTCGCCTGCGGCGGGTCGGCGTGAGAGGGTGCCAGGCCGCGCGGCTCGGTCTCCGTGCGCGCGGTCGTATCCGTGCCGCCGCGACCGTCGCCACCGCCCAGCAGCGCCGCCAGCGCG
>JBBSQG010000199.1:0-6010 GCA_038258125.1 Solirubrobacterales bacterium | reverse complement strand
CTGCGGATCTCGCGCAAGGGCGACCAGCTCGTCGTCACGAAGCTCGATCGCCTCGGGCGCTCGCTCGAGCATCTGATGGCGCTGTCTAAGCAGATGCAGGCCAAGCAGGTCGACCTCGTCGTGCTCGACCAGGGCATCGACACGTCGACGGCGGTCGGCCGGATGTTCTTTCAGATCCTCGGCGCGATCGCCGAGTTCGAGCATGCCCTGATGTCCGAGCGCACCCGCGACGGCCTTGACGCGGCTCGCGCGCGCGGCCGCACCGGCGGTCAGAAGCCCAAGCTCACGCCACGCCAAGCGAAGGTCGCTCAGGACATGTACGACGAGCTCGGCTCCGACGGGCATCGCGCGCACACGGTGCAGCAGATCGCCGATGAGTTCGGCGTCACGCGTCCAACGATCTATCGCCACCTGCAACGCGGGACCGGCGACGCGCAAGGTTCCTGAGGAGGCCTTGGCCACGGGGCGCTGGAGCGTCAGTGGGCTGGCTGAGCGCGCCGAGGCGCTGGCGTGTGAGCGCTCCTGGCCTGCTGCTCAGCGAGTTCGGGGTGATCCTCTCTCAAGGCACCGCGTAGGTCGGCGAGCCGGGCATGAACCTCGGTCCCTCGTTTCGTGATCGCGTAGGTCGAGGTGATTGGCGGACCGGCGTCAACCGTGCGGACGATGAGGCCGGCGCCTGTCAGCTCGCGCAGGCGCTCCCATGTGAGCCGCTCGGCAAGGGTGGGCAGAGCGCGACGGATCTCGCTGAAGCGCGCTGGTGCGCGGAGCAGAAGTTCGAGGATGTCGAGGCTGCCGCGGCGCGAGAATGTTCGCAACGAGCGTGAAAACGCGTCGTGTTCGGCGGGCGGCGCTTGCGACGGCATCGCGGCCAAGCGTACGGTCGCGGCCAGGGCTGCGGAAAACGGGAAGCTGCTGTCGATCGGGGGCACGGCATGGACTCGCGAGAACGATCACGTAGTGCGCCACGGTTGCGAGCGCGATGAAGCTTCCGCCGGACGCCCGCGCCCAGCTCGTGGACACGCTGCAGGCTTCGCGGGTCGACGGCTTGCTCACTGCGGCCGAGGTCCGCGCGATCGCAGCGAGCTTTGAGATCAGCACCGGCTACGTGTATCGCCTCGCGCGCGAGGGCATCGCTCCACGCAGCCGTGGGTCATGGCTGCTGACCGAGCAGGCAGTCGAGCTGTATTACGAGAAGCGCGGTCGTGTCTCGGCTGTGCATGCAGCGATGGTCGACGGGGGAGAAGAGGTCCCGAGTCTCCGTCAGCTGCAGCGTGCGTTCGCGACGCAACTCGATAACGATGAGCGAGCATTCGTACGTTGGGGCGCGGCCGCGCGGCGCGCTACGTCGGGGACGGTGCGCTGGGAGGCGCGTTGTCGCAACGCGGTCTGGCAGACCGATCACGTCAAGCTCGGGGTGCCTGTTGCTATGACCGGCTTCCCGCGTCCGAAGCGGCTGTGGATGACGTACTTCATCGATTGCTACTCGCGGATGGTGATGGGGTGGATGGTGTCTGTTCGCGAGAGCTCGGACGCCGTGCTCGAGGCGCTGCGCGACGCGATCCTCATCGACGCGGATGCGGGCAGCCCGCAGGGCGGGCTGCCGACCGTGTTGATGTACGACAACGGCAAGACGTTCGTCGCCGAGGTCATCCAGCAGGCGGCCGCGCTGCTTGGGTTCCGCACCCGCCCGGTGTCGCCCTACTCGCCGCATAAGAACGGCAAGGTGGAGCGTTGCCATCAGACGATCAGCGCTCTCGCCCTGGCGGAGATGCCCGCTTGGAAGAACGGGCCCAGAGATCAGCGCGGCCGCCTATACAGCGACCAGGCCGTCGACGAGCAGATGCTCATCAGCCAGATCGCCGCGGCCGTGCGTCACTACAACTTCCAGCGGCCCCACAGCGCGATCGGCGGCCAGACACCGTGGGAGTGCTTCTCACAGGACGAAACCGCGTTGCGAGTCCAGCACCGCAACCGCTTGCGGTTTGCCCTTCGACACCGCCGCCAGCAGACCGTTCAGGCCTCCGGTGTCTACAAGCACGGCGGCTACTACTCGGCCCCCGAGCTCGACAGCCGCGTTGGAGATGGGCTGATCGTCGCGTGGCTGCGCTACGACGAGCGCTCCGTCGACGTCTACGAGCCCGATGGCCGCTTCTTGTGCGAGGCCACACCCGTGGACGAGATGACGGCTCCGCAGGTGCTCGAGAGCAAGCGGTTGCAGCGCGTGCGACAGGCCCAGCAGACCAAGCGGATGCGGGCGGCGCTCTCGCGCGCGGAGGAGCGCTACGCGCCGACGAACCGTCCCAATGGCCTGGACATCGTCACGCGGAACACCGCCGATCCGAGCCCGACAGCGACGGACCGCGGCGACGGCTTGCTGGAGCAGCTGGGCCTGACAGAAGGCCTGAACGAGCCCTGGCGGCCCTCCGAGTGATCGAGCACTACCTGCGACTCGATGGCGCGCAGGTCGTGCGTACCGCCGACTTCGCGCTTGCCCTGGAAAACATGCGCTACGTACGGCGTCGCCGGGCGATCTCGCTGTTCTACGGCGATCCCGGCGTGGGCAAGAGCGTCGCTGCCCAGGCCGTCGCGTCGACGTTCTGCGACGGGGAGGGATGCGTGGTCAATCTGACGACGAGACCCAATCCGCGCATGCTCGCCAACACGATCCTTGAGCGCCTGACCGGCGTCTGGCACAACGAGACGCGCTGGGACGGCGCACGCGTGCTCAAGCACGAGCTCGAGGACCGGCCGCGGATGGTCGTCATCGACGAGGCTCAGAACCTCAGCCTTGAATGCATCGAGTGGCTGCGCTGGCTACACGAAGAGGTCCCCGGCCGGCTGACGCTGCTGTTCGTTGGCGGACCGCAGGTACGCGGGCGCCTGCTGCGGTCTCCGCAGCTGGCTCGCAGGATCTTCCAGCCCACCGCGTTTCACGCGCTCCCCGCCAGTTCGGTACTCGCCGCGATCCGGGCCTTTCACCCCATCTATGAGCGTGCAGCCGACGATCTGATCACCGACATCGACCGCCGGCATTGCGAGGGCAACTTCGGCCACTGGGCCAAGCTCAGCGTCACCGCCTATGAGATGTGCCACGAGCGCCACCTGGACACCATCACCGCGGACATCGCCGAGATCGCGATCCGCCGCAACGAGGCCCTCAGCGACCGGTCATGAACCGCGTCGCATCGCCCGGCTCACAGACCGTTGTTGGCCGGCCGGACCCATATCTGCTCGGTCGCAGCCTATTCGTGCACGATCCCTCCGACGCGGGCGCGACGGGGGCCGTGGCGCGCGACCTGGGTGCGCTGGAACGCACAGTCAGCGTCTCGCTGGCTCCCGAAGAGCGGCGACCGGTTGGTGCGCTCGGGCGAGCAATTCTCGAAGCGCTCGGAAGGGACCTTGACCTCACGCCGGCGCTGCGCCAACGAGATGCGTGGCGGCTGGCGCGCGCATGGCTCGACGCCGAGCGCGTCCAGACGCTCATCGTCATCGGCGCCGAGCAGTTCACCGCCGAGTTGTGGCAGGCCATCGACGACATCCGACGCTACGACGACGTTCGCGCGGTGATCCTCATCAGCCACCTCACGGGCCGTCCCAGCCCTCGGGGCGCGCCAGCGCCGGAGCGGCCCGCGTTCAAGTCCGCAGACGCGGCTGCCCTTCACGCGTGGGCGCGCCACGCCAAAGCGGAGCACACAGCACCGCACATCGCTCGTGACGACGTCGGCGCACGCTTTCCGGCTGTTCCCGCCGACGAAGCCCCGTTCTTTCGGTCGGCATGCCGGGCGCTGCTTGAAGCCGGCGACTTTCGTCGCGTAGATCGCCTGTACCGACGCGGCTACGACAGGGCGCAGCGCTGGTTGGGCGAGTGCCACGAGGTCAGCGAGCAGGAAGTCGGCGCCTTCCTCGCCGAGAGTGTTCTCCGGACGAATGACAGCCACGAACAACTGACCCGACTACGCGGCACCCAGATCGCCTTCCTGCACCACCACTGGCTGCTCAAGGTCGACCTCGAGGCACTCAGCGCCGCCTACCTCACCGATCCTCCCACGTCGATCGACGCCCTCTTGGCCAGCCGCCTACGCGCCTACCCGCAGCCACGTCTGAGCGCACTGGCCGCGCTCAGCGTCGCGACCGGCTTTCCGCCCGCACAACTGGCGATGCTTAACGCCGACCAGATCTTCCCTGGCCGAGAGCGCTTCCGCGCGGCCTGCGCCCGAATCGACTACGGCGATCACGAGGTACCGATCGCCGCGGAGGCCCGCCCGTTTCTCCGTGGCCATCGCGCCGACCGCATGTTGCGCGGGGAGCCCTCCGAGGGCCCGCTGTTTACGACCACGAACGGCCAGCGTCTAACCCCTGCCCAGATCCAGCAGCTGCTTCGTCGCGTCAGTCAACAGACCGGTCTGGCCCTCGTGGGCGCTACGCCACGACGTGACGACAAGCACGGCCACTGGATGCGGCGTCGCGGCATCACCATCCAACGCCTATGACGCAGCCTGCCGCCCTTCCACCGGTCACCGTCGCGCTGCTGGACACCGCGGCCGTGCACCGTCTGCGGGTGCAGGCCGGCTATTCCGTCCGCCGTCTCGCGCGTGCCCTCGGCACAAGCGCGACCACCATCCGCGGTATCGAGGACGGCAGCAATCACCACCAGCTGCCGCTGAGCCTCATCGACCGTCTCGCAAACGCGCTCGGTACGACCACACCCGAGCTATTCCCGCGGCCGACGGCGGTTCCCGCCCTCCCCGGCGACGATGACCGCACCATTGAGACGGCGCTCCACAGCCTCGACGGCATCGTGGCAATCAGCGACCTCGCGCGCGCCCTCGGGTGGTCACTTGACCGCACACGCGCCGCGCTCGAGGCTCTCGACACCCGGCTGCACGGGACGGGCTCTCGGCTGCACCGAAACGCGTGGCAGCAATGCGCGCTGCGCCCCGCGGCCGAGCATCTCTCGATCGACCAGCAACACGCCCTCCAACGCATCGGCCCACGTCGACGTGGCCTGACCAACACCACCGCACGGGTCCTCATGGCAAGCGCGCGCGGCGAAATCGACGATCATTGGTTCAGGACCGCCAGCAACGCCGACTGCGTTGCCCTACAGGCTCTCCTCAAACAGGGCGCCGTGATCACGAGGCCCGGCAAGAGCCAGATCGTCCCGGCGCCCGACGTCGCCTACGCGCTCGACCCAGCCCTGTCGCGGCCACCCGTCGAGCGCTGAGATCCGGGCGTCGCGCTACCGGTACCGCCCTACGACCCCCTTGGGCGTCGTGAACAACTCACGTCGCCGCCGTGAACAAACCGCGTCGTTTGCGCTGAACAACTCGCGACACTTCACAAATCAGCCGCAGCCGGTGTTGTTCCCGCAGCTCGAGCACGTGTAGCAGGAGCCCGTCCGCTGCATCATGCCGCCGCACTGGGCGCACGCCGGGCCGAGATCCAGGCCCTTCATGCGGACGGGGACAACGGGCGGCGTGTCGGTCATCGCCTCGGCTGCGGCGCGGGTCGTGGCGGGCTGGGCCGCCGCGGTCGGCGTGGGCCGCTTCATCGCCCCGCCGTTGGTGGGGCGGTTCGTGTCCGAGGACTGCGACGTGCCGCTGTCCTCGGCCATCTTGCGCGCGCGAACCTCAGGGGTGAGGATGCCGAGCTCCTCCTGCGTGTCGGTGTCCAGGAAGCGGGACGCGAGCCAGCGCATGATGTAGTCGGGCATCGACTTGGCAAACGGGATCTCCGGGTTCTGCGTGATGCCTTCGGGCTCGAAGCGCATGTAGGAGAACTTCTCGACAAGTGTGTGGAGCGGGACGCCGTACTGCAGGGCGATCGAGATCGACGTCGCGAACGCGTTCATCATGCCGCGCAGCGTCGAGCCCTCCTTGCCGATGTCGGTGAGGAAGATCTCGCCGACGGTGCCGTCCTCGTACATGCCCGCCGTGATGTAGCCCTCGTGGCCGGCGATCGAGAACTTGTGCGTGATCGACTGGCGCTCGCGCGGCATGCGGTTGCGCTT
>JBBSQG010000198.1:0-6015 GCA_038258125.1 Solirubrobacterales bacterium | reverse complement strand
TCGGCGGCGTGCGCCGCGTCGAGCTGCGCCGCAGCGCACGCGGGCACAAGCGGCTCGTGACCTTCATCTACCAGCCCGCGGCGAAGCGCTGACGCCGGCCGCGGGTCGGGCTGCGCACCCTGCGTGCGGCTGGCGCGCCTCACGGTCGACCTCAGCGCGCTGCCGGCGTCGCGCGAGCGGCATCACGCCAGCCGGCCCAGCTCGCGGCCGAGCCAGACCGCGAGCAGGCCGAGCGCGAGGCCGGCGAGCAGGTTGAGCGCGGCCTGGCCGCGGCGCCCGCCGGTCGCCAGCCGGTGGCTGTCGAACATCCACGTGCTGAACGTCGTGTATGCGCCGAGCAGGCCGCCGGCGAGCAGGCGCTGGGCGTCGCCCTGCACGCTCGCGCCGAGGAGCACCCCCAGCAGGAGCGCACCGCTGAGGTTCACGACCAGGATGCCGCGCGGAAACCCGCGCCGCGTGCGCGGGCCGGCCACCGTGTCGACGAGGTAGCGCGCCACCGCGCCGGCGCCGCCGAGCAGCCCGATCCCGAGCAGCAGCGGGGCCGTCATGCCGGCTCCGGCGCGCTGCTGCCGCGTCGCGTGAGCCGGGTGGCCAGCGCGACCGCCGCGAGCCCCGCCGCGATGCTGGCGAGCACGTAGGCTGCGGCGAGCCCGTAGCGGTCGTCGTCGAGCATCTCCAGCAGCTCGATCTGCAGCGTCGAGAACGTCGTCAGCGCGCCGCACACCCCGGTCCCCAGCAACCGGCCGGCGTGGGCGAACGGCTCGCGCCCGTCCTCGACGCGAGTGATCACCCAACCCAGCACGAATGCACCCGCGACGTTCACGAGCAGCGTCGCCCAGGGCCAGTGCCCGCTCTCGTAGGGCAGCGCGACGCTCAGCTCGGCGCGGACCATCGCACCCACGCAGCCGCCGGCGAAGATCGCGGCGAGGGTGCGGGCGTCGGCACGCGGGCGGGAGGCGGGGTCGGCCACGCGCGGACCGTAGCCCACGAATCGGCGGGTCCGTGACGCGCGCGGTGCCGATCGCGCAGCCGGCGCTCAGCGCCGCAGGGCTACGCGTCGCGGCGCTCGAGCAGTGCCCAAGGCCCCGGTGACGAACAGCGCCAGCCAGCTCGCGAGGACGAGCGCGGCGACAGCGCGCGACAGCAGCAACGCCGAGCGCGACCGCGATCACCGGCGCGTCGCCGTCGGCGAGGCTGACGGCCGGGACGCCGTAGGAGGAGAAGACCGCCTGCGCGATGAGGAACGTCACCGTCGCCGTGACGAGGCCGGCGGCGAGGGTCACGGCGCCGACGACGGCCGGTAGTCGACGCAGTCGTGGGTGAGTTCCAACACGCCGTCGGCGCGGCGCACGGACACCACGGCGTGCTACGCGCCCGAGTGGCGCACGGTGTTCGTCAGTGCCTCCTGGACGATCCGGCAGGCCGGCACGCATGCCCGCTGGGTCGCCCACGCTCGGGTCGCGATCGGGCCCGGTCGCGGCGGACCGGTTCCGGGCACGCGTCGCCCAACCTGGGCACGCCTCCGGCGTCAGCGGGGGCGTCGCGCTACCGCGTGCCCCTGATCGCCGCGAGCACGCCCTCCGCGATCCGCGCCGGGCGCGGGCCGATCCCGAACACCTTCGTCAGATCACCGCGCGGATCGACCTCGACGACCTTCGCGCCCAGCGCCACCGGCACCCCGTCGTGGACGAGCCCGCGCAGGATCCCGTCCAGCGGCGCCCGCAGCTCCTCGTCGCCGATCGTGGCTACGAGCTCCTGCGCTCTGACCGGCTGGGCGATCTGTGCCGACGTGCGCATGACGCCGGCGGCCGGCGCGTAGACGAAGCGGTCGCGCGCGTGGCCCTCGAAGCTGCGCGGCTCGCCGCCGAGCGCGTTCGTCGGGCCGTCGCTGACGATCCTCCCGAGGTCCTCTCCCCACTGCGTCTCGATCGCCAGATCGGTCGTCTCACCCGCGACGAAGTTGGGGCCCAGGCCGATCGTCAGCCACGCCAGACCGCGCTGGCCCTCGGGCTGGGCGCGCTTGCGCATCCGCGCGTCGACGAGCACGTCGGGCCGCACGGCCGCGCGGGCGGCGCCCAGCTCAGCGGTCGTGACGAGCACCTCGTCGCCGCCGCCACGCAGGCCGGCGACATCGTCGACCCGGCGCGCGCGCAGGCCATCCAGCTCGCAGGCGCCGTCGAAGATCGCGTCGGCGAACGCCATCCCGCGCCGTGGGGCGGCGGGCAGGGCGATGTCGTGGATGACCACCGGGTGGCCCGCGCGCAGCAGCCGGTGCGCGACCGCCGAGCCGACGTCGCCGGAGCCCCGGACGAGCACGCGCTCCATGGCGGCCACGCTACCTTGCGGCCGCGCCGAGGCGCGCGACGATGGCGCGCGCGAGATGGTCCGCCGCGCCAATCATATGGTCGAGAAACAGCGACGGCTCGATCAGCTCGACCTCGAGCAGCGCGGGCGCGCCGGCCGCGTCGCGCAGGACGTCGACGCGGGCGTACAGCGGCCGGCCGACCGCGGGCTGCGCCGCGACACCGCGGGCGCGCAGGGCCTCCAGCAGCATCCGGCCCTCGGCGTCGAGCGCGGGATGCTCGGCGCAGGTGGCGAGCGCGACGGTGGCGGGCGGCGGCATCCGGCGGGCGGGCGGGCGGTCCGGCGCAGCTAGGAGACGAACTCGATGTCGACGGGCTCGCCGGCGCGCAGGACCTCGCAGTCCTCCGGGACGAGCGCGAGCACCGGGACGCCGAGCATCGAGGTGAGGATGTGCGAGCGCTGGTCGCCGTTGGGCGTCACGTGCCAGCCGTCGTCGTGCATCTTGGCGTGGCAGCGGATGACCGCGGTGCGGCCGAGCGTGCCGATGAGATCGGTCTCCGCGACGCCGCGGGCGGTGTGCAGCTGCAGGTTGCGGCCCAGCATCGCGTAGATCGCGGGCACGACGAGCACGCGAAACGCGGTCATCGCGGAGGCAGGGTTGCCGGGCAGCGCGAACGCCAGCTCGCCGCCCGAGGCGACGTAGAAGCAGACCTGACCGCCGGGCTTGAGGCTCACGCGGCAGAAGATCTGGTCGGCGCCGAGCTGCTCCAGCGACGGGCGGACATGGTCGTGCGGGCCGACCGAGACGCCTCCCACGGTGGCGACGATGTCGGCGCCCTCCAGTGCCCCGCCGAGTGTCGCGATCGTGGCCGCGCGGTCGTCGCCGACGCGGATGTTCGCCACGACCTCGGCCCCGGCGCCCTGCGCCGCGGCGGTCAGCGCTGGCGCGTTGGCGTCGCGGATCTGACCGGGCCGCAGCTCGGGGCCGGGCGAGACGAGCTCGTCGCCGGTGCTGACAAGCGCGATCCGCGGCCGGCGCACGACGACGGGCCGGCTGATGTTCACGGCCGCGAGCGCGCCGATCTCAGCGGAGCCGAGCAGCGTGCCGGCGTGCAGGATCGTCTCCCCCGCCCCGATGTCCTCACCGGCGTAGCGCACGTCGTTGCCGGCGGCGACATCCTCGTTGATGATCACCGCGCCGTCCTCGATCTCGGTCAGCTCCTGGCGCACGACGGCATCGGCTCCCTCGGGGATGACCGCCCCGGTCGACACGCGGATCGCCGTGCCATGCGTGACCGGCGCCTGCGCCAGCGTGCCCGCGCGCGACTCGCCGATGACCTTCAGCGCGACCGGCGCGTCGTCGGTGTCGACGGCGATGACCGCAAAGCCATCCATGCCAGAGGAATCAAACGGCGGCAGGTCGTTGGGCGCGACGGCATCCTCGGCCAGCACGCGACCGAGCGCGTCGGCGAGCTCGACCTCCTCGCCCTCCAGGCGCGTCACCTGCGCGACGACGAGCCGCCTGGCCTGCTCGATCGAGATCCGCTTCGGTTCGCCGCCCATGGCGGCGGACGGTATCGAAGCCCACGCGGTCTACGACGCCATCACTCAAGCACCGTGTGCAGCCGCCGGCACGACGGTGATCGCGCCCCGCGCTGCTGGCGTATGGGTACGCATACGAGGGCGACACCGCCCCGTACGCCGGCGTTCCCGCGCGCCGATGCGCCACACTTGGAGAAGCCATGATCGTCTACCACGGCACGACCGTCGATTGCCGCGAGGGCATCCTCGCCGAGGGCCTGCGGCCGGGCTCCTATGTCGCCCCGAACATCTCGCTGTCGCGCGACTACGCCTACGACCGCGCGATCACGCTCGGCGCCGATGCCTGCGTCGTGTTCGAGCTCGACGTTCCCGACGCGATGATCGCCAAGGTCGAGGCCTGGTGGTGGACCGGCGAGCAGCTGCTGCTGCCGCTCGGCTGCCCGCCGTCGTGCATCGTCTCGGTCGACGACTCCGACCCGCGCCCGTACCAGGCCGAGGACGGCGAGGCGCGGTAGCGTCGGCTCAACCCGGCAGCGCGACGGCGGCCAGCGCGGGGGCGCGGCTGACGAGCGTGGCCCGCAGATCCGCCGCCGAGATGCGCAGGAAGTACGAGGCGTTGAGCGCACGCTGGAACTCGCGGCGCACCAGCTCACCGACCTGCTCGTGGGTCATCTGCGGCGTTCGTTCCTCGAGCACCAGGGCGACGAGGTAACGCGACACGCCGTCCTGCGGGATCTCGCGGCTGCGCACGTCGACGGCGATCTCGCCGCGGCTGAGGCGGCTGAACTGCGAGGCGTTGATCGCCAGGGCGAACTCGCTGCGCAGCAGCGCGGTGGCCGCGCGATTGCCGAGATGGACGTCGCGCTCGAGAACATCGAGCTGCAGTTCGTGGCGCGTGAGGGAAGGATTGGTCATGGTGTCCTTGCGTGTCCGGGAAGCTTGTGGTGCGGTGGGTCGGGGGGAACAGCCGATGTATCGGCAACGGGCGCACCGACCGCGAGTGGCGGCGCTAGCCCGGAACGGCGGATGGACGGCGCACATCCGCCCGGCGCCCGCTGCATGCGAGCGCCTTGAAGACCACTATAGAAGCCCGGCTTGACAGAACCCCCCGCTGCGGCCACGATCCGGCGGTGCCGATCTATGACTTCTCCTGCACCACCTGCGATGTCACCTTCGAGGAGCTCCTGCGCTCCGACGCTCCGCCACCACCGTGCCCGAGCTGCGGCACCGAAGAGACCAAACGTCTTCTGTCGACCTTCCTGACGCCGAACATGGCCTCCGGCCAGCGCCGCTTCCAGACCGACGTCGGCTCGGCGATGGCCTCGATGGGCTGCTGCGGCGGGGGCGGCTGCGGCACGCACGCCGGTTGATGACGGTCCGCCCGCGCGGGCGGTGATCTAGAGATGGCCGTCGACCTGCTGGAGCTGCGCCCCGACGCGATCGAGGCTGCCGATACGCGGGCGCTCGCGCTGCTCGCCGAGGGCCAGCCCGACGAGGCCGTCTCGCTGCTGCGCGGGATCGTCCACCGCGCCGTCACCAAGCACGGCGACGAGCACGAGCTGACCGGCATGGCGCAGTCGCGCCTGGCCGACATGCTGCGCCGCACCGGCGCGCCCGAAGCCGAGCAGCTGGGCTGCCTGACCGATGCGATCAAGGCCTTCTCGGCCTCCGTCGGCCCGACCGATCCGCAGACCACCTCGGCCTTCGCCCGCCTCGCGCACGTCGCGCTCGCCGCCCAGGCCGTCGAGATCGCCGTCACCGCGGGCATGCAGGCGATCGCCGGGCTGCAGTCGCACGGCGACGGCGAGACGCCGGCCGCCGGCGGCATCTACGCCGCGCTGGCGATGGCGGCCGCGGCGCGTCACTCCCCCGCCGCGCCCGGCGCCGCCGAGCGCGCGTACCGCTTCACGAGCGATGCCGGCGGCGACGACGCCGACCGCCGCCGGGCGCTCGCGGCCTGGCGCTCGCTCGGCCAGCCACGCCGGCTGACCATCACCGCGGAGCTGTCGCTCGGCGTCTTCGGCACGCCGCCCGCGATCGTCGTCGAACTCGACCACGTCGCGCCCGACGGGGCCCTGGACCAGCACAACCACGGCTTCAAGCCCGACGGAGTGCGGGCGCTGCGCGAGCGGATCGCCGCGCCGCCGTTCGCCTGGCGGGCGTCGGCCG
>JBBSQG010000197.1:0-6026 GCA_038258125.1 Solirubrobacterales bacterium | reverse complement strand
CGCTGCCGTCCGCGGCGAGCGCTGCGATCCACGTGTCCTCGGGGATCTTCAGGATCGCGGCCCTGACCGGGTCGGTCAGCTCGTAGCCGACCGTGTAGCGCAGCCGGTGCTCGCGACAGAAGTCCAAAAGGTCGTGCGTCGCGCCGGCGGAGTCTGCGCGCACCACGATCTCGATCGTCTCGATCAGCTCGGCCGGGATCTGCGCGAGCGCGTCCTCGATGACCTCGACGTGGTCAACAGCGGTGTTCGAACCCGCGTTGCCCGGGCGCAGGATCGCGGCCAACGCTTCGTCGGTCTCGTCGCAGTACGCCAGGATCGGGTGAAAGCCGTAGCCGCCTTTGTAGTTGCCGGCCGCGCCCTCCTTCTCAGAATGGCTGCCCAGCAGCGTCGCGTCGACGTCGATCGTGACCCGGTCAGGCGGCCCGGTCAGTGCCCACACGCGCTCGCGCGCCAGGGCTTGCGCGTCGGCGACCGCGTCCAGCAGGCCGGGCGTAGAAGCGATCGCGTCGATCACCCGAAACGCGGTCGAGTCCGACGCGACCGCCCCGAACAGGGCGTCCTGGTCACGCACCGCTGCGAGATCGGCGAGGCAATCGCCGCCGTCGGCGAGCATCACCGCGAGATCGCGCACCACGCGGCCGGGGTCATGCCCGGACTGGCGCGCCTTCAGGCCCGCCAGGCGCACCGACAGCGCCGCGGTGAGCCCACTCTTATCGGCGACCTGCGCCAGCAGCGCGCTGCCCACATGCGACACGAGCCCTTCTCCGTCCGCCGTTACTTCTACCGTGACGTTGCGGCCATCGCGCTGCACCTTCAAGGTGATCCCCCTGAGCTCGGTTCCGGGCCTTCGACAAGCCGAAGAATCCCTGCTCAATCGGACGTTTCGGCGCCCCGGCCTCGGTCGGGGCGCTCACCTTGCTGCAAGATCCGGGCTAGCTCGCGAAGCATTGCGCGGCCTCAGCGCCCGAAACGCGCGCCCCAGTCCGGTCGGCGGCTACAGCCGCTTCTCGGCGAAGTAGTCGGCGATGTGGTTGGCGTTGTACTGCTCGATCTCGACGTAGCCCGCGTCGGCGAACAGCAGCCGGCTGTGCTGCTGCTGCGGTCCACTGTCGAGCCGTACACGCGTATAGCCGAGCGCGCGTGCGACATCCTCGACCGCGGCGAGCAGCGCCCGGCCGGCCCCGCGCGAGCGCGCATCGGGCACGACATACAGGCGCTTGATCTCGCCGATCGAGTCCTCGAGCCGGCGTACACCGCCTATCGCGATTGGGCGACCGCCCTCGGATCCGACGAGGAACGCGCCGCCAGGAGCTGCCAGCTCTTCGGTCGTCGTGACGGACCCAGGCCTCTCCGCGCGCCCGGGATACTGCGCGTCGAGCAGATCGATCAGCTCGCCGAGCAGCTCGCGGCCCGGCGATTCGTCGGCCCGGCAGCGGCGGAACGTCAATGCCATGGCGCTATCGTCGCGCATCGCCCATGGCACGCGACTGGTCTGACCTCTTCATCACCGACGCCGCGCGGCCGGTGGCCGCCGCCGCGCCCGAGGCGGCCGACGAGCCAGCCCGCAAGCGCGGCTTCTTCAAGAAGCTGCGCACGAATCTCTCCAAGACGCGTGAGGCGCTCGGCGCCGAGATCCAGGCCACGCTGCTGGACGGCGATGTCGACGAGGAGACCTGGGAGCGACTGGAGGAGGCGCTGATCATGGCCGACGTCGGTGCGGCGACGACCGCGCGCGTGGTCGGTGAGCTCGAGGCACAGGCCTCCGGCGGCGAGATCGTCGGTGGCGAGGCGCTCAGCCGGCGGCTGTCGGAGATGCTCGCCGACATTGCCCGCACCGGCGAGGACCGCATCGACCTGCGCCACGCTCCGACGGTGATCATGGCCGTCGGCGTCAACGGCACGGGCAAGACCACGACGATCGGCAAGCTCGCCTGGCACCTGCAGCGCGAGCTGGGCCTGAAGGTCGTGCTCGGCGCCGCCGACACGTTCCGCGCCGCCGCCGTTCAGCAGCTCGAGGGCTGGGCCCAGCGCGCCGGCTGCGAGATCGTCTCCGGTCCAGAGGGCTCGGACCCCGGGTCGGTCGCCTACGACGCGATCAAGCAGGGCCGTGAGCGCGGGGCGGACGTTGTGATCATCGACACCGCGGGGCGGCTGCACACGCAGGACAACCTCATGGCCGAACTGGCCAAGGTGCGCCGCGTCATCGCCAAGCAGATCGACGACGCGCCGCACGAGACGCTGCTCACCGTCGACGCGACGACGGGCCAGAACGGGTTGCGCCAGGCCAAGCTCTTCTCCGAGGCCGTGCCGGTCGACGGGATCGTGCTGACCAAGCTCGACGGTACGGCGAAGGGCGGCATCGCGCTGGCGATCGCTGGCGAGCTGGGCATCCCGGTGAAGCTCATCGGGATCGGCGAGGCGCTCGAGGACCTGCGCCCGTTCGACGCCGACGACTACGCGCGCGCGCTGCTGACCTGACGCGGAGCCGTTCGCCGCGCCGATCGCGGCCCCGTCCCTCCCCGGGGAGCCGGCGCGCGCCTATATTGCACAGGCAATGGATGCATGGATGTTCTGGGTTCTGCTCGCCGTGGTCTTCGCCGCCGGCGAGGTCATGTCGCTGAGCTTCTTCCTCGCGCCGTTCGCGGTCGGCGCCCTGCTCGGCGCGCTGGCCGACCTGGCGGGGGCCGGCTCCGTCGTCGCGGTGCTCGTGTTCCTCATCAGCTCGGCGCTCGTGTTCGGCTTCCTGCGGCCGATCGCCCGCCGCCACGTGCGGATGCCCGCGCAGCTGCGCACCGGTACCGCAGCGCTCGTCGGCAAGAGCGCGCTGGCGACAGCCCGGATCGACGCCACCAGCGGCACCGTCAAGCTCGACGGCGAGACCTGGACGGCGCGCTCCTACGACGGTGACGACGTCATCGAGAGCGGCACGCGCGTCCACGTGATCGAGATCCAGGGCGCGACCGCGCTCGTGAGCGAGCTGTAGTGCGTGACAAGGCGGGTCCATGGGGACCCCTGACCCGGAGGTAAAGCAGCGATGGAAGCCGGCCTGATCCTGCTCGTCATCATCGCCGTCTTCGCGCTGCTGCTCGCAGCCAAGACGGTGCGCATCATCCCGCAGGCGCGCGCGGGCGTCGTGGAGCGGCTGGGCCGCTACCAGCGCACGCTGACGCCGGGACTGGCGATCGTCGTCCCATTCGTCGACCGTGTCAGCGGCCTGATCGACCTGCGCGAGCAGGTCGTCACGTTCATGCCCGCGGGCGTGATCACCGGCGACAACGTCGGCATCCAGATCGACAGCGTCCTGTACTTCACGATCACCGACGCCAAGTCGGTCTCCTACGAGGTCGCCAACCCGTTGCAGGCGATCGAGCAGCTGACGGTGACGACGCTGCGTAACGTCATCGGTGGGATGACGCTCGAGGAGGCGCTCACGAGCCGCGACACGATCAACTCCCAGCTGCGCACCGTCCTCGACGAGGCGACCGGCCGCTGGGGGATCCGCGTCAACCGCGTCGAGGTCAAGGCAATCGACCCGCCGGCGTCGATCCAGGAGGCGATGGAGAAGCAGATGCGCGCCGAGCGCGACCGCCGCGCCGCGATCCTCACCGCGGAGGGCTCCAAGCAGTCGCAGATCCTCAATGCCGAGGGCGCAAAGCAGTCCGCGGTGTTGACCGCCGAGGGCCAGCGGACGGCGGCGATACTGCGCGCCGAGGGCGAGGCGAAGGCGATCGAAACCGTCTTTCAGGCGATCCACGACGGCGATCCCGACCAGGGCCTGCTCTCCTACCAGTACCTGCAGATGCTGCCCAAGCTCGCCCAGGGCGACGCGAACAAGATCTTCGTGATCCCGAGCGAGTTCAGCCAGGCGCTGGGCAACATCGGCGGCGCGATCGCCGGCGCGGTCAAGCCGCCGCCCCCGCCCCCGCCGCGGCCGCCGATCGTGTGAGCGCCTTCATCGTCGCCGAGGCGGTCGAGGCGTACGCGGCCGCGCACACGACGCAGCCGGCGCCGTTTCTGCAGGCGCTGGCCGAGGAGACGCGGGCGACGCTCGAGTCACCGCAGATGCTCACCGGCGAGATCGAGGGCCGCTTCCTGGAGTTCCTCGTCTTCCTCGCCCAGCCGCGGCTCGTGCTGGAGATCGGGACCTACTCGGGCTACAGCGCGCTGTCGATGGCCCAGGCGCTGCCGGACGGCGGACGGATCGTGTCCTGCGAGCTCGATCCGGAGCGGATTGCCTTCGCTCAAGCCCACATCGCGGACGCGGGCTTCAGCGATCGGATCGAGATCCGCCAGGGCCCGGCCTTGGCCTCGGTGCAGTCGCTCGACGGTCCGTTTGACCTCGTCTTCATCGACGCCGACAAGGTCGGCTACCACGACTACTACGAGGCCGTCCTGGCCAAGCTCTCCGAGCGCGGGCTGATCGTGATCGACAACGTGCTGTGGAGCGGCCGCGTGGCCGAGGCGCCGAGCGATGACGACATGGAGTCGACGCGTGCACTGCGGGCGTTCAACGACCACGTCGCCGCCGACGAGCGGGTCGTCAGTGTGATGCTGAGCGTGCGCGACGGCGTGACGCTCGTGCGGCGCGCCTGATCAGTTCAGCGCGGCCACCTGCGCTCCCACGAGCACGGAGAGCAGCATCGTCATCGTGATCGCCGTGGCCAGCCCGGCGGCGACCCAGCGTGCGCGGCCGGTCGCCGCTGTCGCGACCCCGCCGCCGGTGGCTGCCGCCGCGCCGATCAGCACCGTGACGATGTCCAGGGTGTCGACCAGGTCGCTGCAGACCACAGCGCCGCCGTGGTCAACGCACGTGCTCAGCAGGGCATACAGCCCGCCTGCGACGAGCATCGCCGCGCCGGCCAACACGCCCGCGAGAGCGGCGAGCACGCGCCCGGCGGTCCGTAGCGCCGGCGGAAACTCGGGCTCGTGGTGGGCTTGATGGGGGAATGCCGGCTTCTGCATGGGGCCTCCGCCTGGTTGCTGACCATCGGTCGGCAGCACGGTACCACTCGTAGTGACCATCGGTCAACACTGCGGCGGTCCGGACCGTGACGGGCGCGATACCGGCGCGCTGCCCGTGCCCGCCTAGACTGCTTCGCCCGTGTTCGACACGCTCTCCGAGAAGCTCCAGGCGACGCTCGCCGACGTCCGCGCCCGCGGCACGCTGACCGAGGCCGACGTCAACGCCGCGATGCGCGAGATCCGTCTCGCGCTGCTCGAGGCCGACGTGAACTTCAAGGTCGTCAAGTCGTTCACCGCGACGGTGAAGGAGCGCTGCCTGGGGGCCGACGTGCTCGGCAAGCTCAACCCCGGTCAGCAGGTCGTGAAGATCGTCAACGAGGAGCTCACCGCGCTGATGGGCGGCGCCTCGGCGTCGGTGGCCTTCGCGCCGCGCCCGCCGACGGTGATCCTCATGGCCGGCCTGCAGGGCTCGGGCAAGACGACCGCCGCGGCGAAGCTCGCGCGCTTTCTCATGCAGGAGCACAGCTCGTCGGTCGCGCTCGCCGCCTGCGACGTCTACCGCCCGGCGGCGGTCGACCAGCTCGTCAAGGTCGGCGGCCAGGTCGGCGCCACGGTCTACGAGCAGGGCACCGACAAGGACCCCGTCGACATCGCCAAGTGGGCGCTCGACCAGGCCAAGCGCGACGGCAAGGACGTGCTGATCGT
This sequence comes from Solirubrobacterales bacterium, assembly GCA_038258125.1. GTDB lineage: Bacteria > Actinomycetota > Thermoleophilia > Solirubrobacterales > Solirubrobacteraceae > CADCVQ01. The sequence goes on along the minus strand of JBBSQG010000197.1, from coordinate 359 downwards.
CGACACCGCAGGTCGCCTGCACATCGACGAGAAGCTCATGAGCGAGCTCGTCGCGATCCGCAAGGCGGTCAAGCCGACGACCGTGCTGCTCGTCGTCGACGCGATGACCGGCCAGGACGCCGTCAACGTCGCCGAGCAGTTCGCCGGCGCGGTCGCCTTCGACGGCGTGCTCATGTCCAAGCTCGACGGCGACGCGCGCGGTGGCGCCGCGCTGTCGGTCAAGGCCGTCACCGGCAAACCGATCCTGTTCGCCTCGACGGGCGAGAAGCTCGACCAGTTCGAGCGCTTCCATCCCGACCGGATGGCGCAGCGGATCCTCGGCATGGGCGACGTGCTGTCGTTCATCGAGAAGGCCGAGG
>JBBSQG010000196.1:0-6027 GCA_038258125.1 Solirubrobacterales bacterium | reverse complement strand
CGCTCACCGATGATCGCCAGCGCGTCATACACGATCTTCTCGGCGACGGACTTCTTGCCGTCGAGCATCACGCGGTTGATGACCTGCTGGACGATGCGGGAGCGATGAAGGGGGTCCGGCTCGATCGGTCGGATCGTTGCTGCTGAGCGGCGCGGCATTACTTCTTCTTCACGCCGTAGGAGCTACGGGCCTTCTTGCGGTCGCTCACGCCGGCGGCGTCGAGCGTCCCGCGGACGACCTTGTAGCGCACGCCCGGCAGGTCCTTGACGCGACCGCCGCGGACGAGCACGACTGAGTGCTCCTGAAGGTTGTGGCCCTCGCCGGGGATGTAGGCGGTGACCTCGATCGAGCCGGTGATCCGCACACGCGCGACCTTGCGCAGCGCGGAGTTCGGCTTCTTCGGCGTCGTCGTGTAGACGCGCGTGCAGACACCGCGGCGCTGCGGAGCAGCGACCTTCTTCTTGCGACCCTTGCCGGACTTCAGGCCGGGAGTGGAGAGCTTCTTCTTGGGCACCTTGCGGCCCTTGCGGACGAGCTGGGAAGTCGTAGGCATGCGGGCGGTGATGCTAGCAACCCGCCGCGGCCCTCAGCGAGGCGCGCGGACGGGCCTGAGCACGAGGCCGGTCGCGCGCTTGCCGTCGCTGCGCGGATAGGTCAGGCGATACTGGGCGCCGGGTTTGTGCACGAAGGTGCGCTCGAAGGCTCGGCGGCCGTCGATCCGCAGGCGCGCGATCCGCGTCCAGCGGCCGTCGCCGATCCTGCGCTGCAGGGCGATGATCTTCGGGCCGGCGCCGAGCCGCAGGCGGCCGTAGAGGAGCACGCGGTGCTTGGGCTGCAGCTGCGCGAACAGCCCGGCGAGGAACGTGCGACCGATCACCTTCTCGCTGCCGTCGATGTTCAGCAGCCCGGTCGAGTACTCGCCGAACGGGCGCTTGTCGCTCTGGGAGACGCGCACCGGCGCCGGCGGCTGGTCACGCAGCAGGAACTGCGCAAAGGAGCGCACGGTCGGGACGCGGTCAGCGAGGTACTCCGCCCACGTCATCCAGCGTGCCTGCTGGGTCTCGTTGACGCGCGGCCGGCCCGGGATGCCCTTCGTCTCATAGCCGAACTCGGTCAGGTAGATGCGCTTGTTCCCCGGCGCGAGGCGGCCCATCTTCACGAGCCGGTTGAGCGTCTTGGCGAGGACCGGCGTGTCGGCGAGGCGCAAATCGCCGAGCTCCTTCTTCGGGTCGCTGACGCGCTCCGGGCGCTCGTTCTGGGAGTACGGGTGGTGCGCCCAACCGTCGCCCGGCAGCGTCGTGTAGCCCGCGCAGTCGCCGGTCACGACCGGCCGCAGGTCGGCGTCGACACAGGCGAGATCGCGCAGGAACTCCAGCGGCGGCACGGGACCCCGGCCGCGCGTGCCGCCGGTGCTCGACGTGTTGCCGATCAGGACCGTCGCCGTGCGGCGGGCGGCCTTGACCGCCGCGTAGCCCGCGCGCACCATCGCGCGGTACACCGCCGGGCTGGCGGGCGTCGTGTTGTCGGCACGCCACTGCGGCAGCAGCAGCCCCTGGTGGTTGGGCTCGTTCCAGATGATGAAGCGATCGACGCTCGGCAGCGGCTCGGCGGGCGCCGCCGGCGCGGCGGCCCCGTCAGTGGGCGCGGCGGATGACGGCGGCGGGAGCGGGTCGGGCACCGGAAAGGGCACCAGCGGCTGGATGAGCTGCTGGATGAGGCTCGCGTCCTCGGTCGGCTCGGGCGGCGGGGTGGTCGCCGGCTCCTGCGGCGGCGTGAAGGCGCCCGAGTAGCGCAGGGCGACCGCGGTCGCGAAGTCGGCGTAGGCCTGCGGGTCGATGTTCGAGCGCGCGCGGGGGCCCGGCGGATCGTCGGTCGCCCAGTGCGGCGCCCAGAAGCCGATGTCGACGAGCGCCTTCATGCCGGCGGCGCGGATCGCGCGGATCGCGGTGTCCAGCTGGGTCCAGCGCGCCTGCTCGTAGGCGCCGGGGTCGGCGGCGTTGAAGCCCTCCAGCTTGGTCTCGGACTCGGGGGCGCGGGTCAGCGACGACCAGCTGGCGGTGATCCGCACACGGTCGATGCCGAGCTGCTTCATGCGCTGCGTGGCGGCCGCGACCTCCTCGGCCGGGCGGTGCAGCAGCAGGCCGTCGTCCTGGAGAATCGTCTCCAGGCCGGGCGTCGAGCTCGGCCTGGCCTTCTTCTTGGCCTTGGCCTTCTTCGTCGTCTTGGCTTTGGCCTTCGACTTGGTCTTCGCCTCGGTCTTCGCCGTCGTCGGCTTGGCCGCGCTCTGCGCCGCGGGCGCGAACAGCACGGCGAACGCGAGCGCGAGCAGGGCCGCGGTGGTGGCTGGGCGCCTCACGCCGGCAAGTGTGACCGCTGCGCGGCGAGGATGCGCCGAACCCCACCGCGGCATGGACCGCGGGGCGCCCGCCGCGACGGCGAAGGGGTCCACTACTGTCGGGCGCATGGCAAACCCCGCCCGCCCCCGACGCGCCGTGAGCGAGCGCTTCGCGATCCGCCCGGCGCGGACATCCGACCTCGGGATGATCGCCGACAACCTCGTTGCCGGCCTGCTGACCTACCGCGGCTGGACGCCGGTCGGCTGGAATCCGCCGGAGCGCACCGAGATGCTCGTCGGCCTGCTGCAGCGGTTCCCGCGCGACGGCTCATGGGCGCAGGTGGCCTACGAGGGGCAGCTGCCCGCCGGCCACATCAGCCTGCGGCCTGATCGCGACGCGGCCGACCAGCCGCGGCCGGAGGTCGCGCTCATCACGCACCTGTTCGTGCGTGAGGAGTACTGGGGCAGCGGCCTCGCCGTGCGGCTGCACGAGATCGGCGTCGCCGACATGCGCGAGCGCGGCTTTGCCTCCGGGCGGCTGCTGGTGGCCAGCGGCCACGGACGCGCGCGGGCGTTCTACGAGCGCGAGGGCTGGCTCCAGACGGGGGCGGTCGAGACCTCCGGCGAGCTCGGCCTCGAGCTCGCCGAGTACGTGCTCGAGCTGCCCGCCTGAGCCAGAGCTACGCCGCGGAAGCGGCGGGCGCGGCGGCGGCGCGGGCGGCGCGGACCGGTGCGGGCGTCAGCGCGGAGGCGACGATCACGAGCACGAAGGCGAGCGCCTGCAGGACGATGCCGATCGCATCGTTGGGCAGCGGATCGCCGAAGACGATGATCCCGCCGGCGATGGTCGCGATGTTCGCGGCGGTGCCGGTGATCGCGATGACCGGCACGGCGTCGCCGTCCTGCAGCGAGCGCGCCGAAGCGTAGAACGCGGCGGCCGAGCCGATCAGGGCCACCCACATCCACGGGCTGAGCACGACGCCGAGCGCGCCGCCGTCACCGACGATGCCGGTCAGCGCCTTGACGCCGAGGTTGCAGACCCCGAAGAGGATGCCGGCCGCGGCGGCGAGCATGACCCCGTGATGCTTGGCTGGACTGCCGAGCCGCGGGCCCATGATGAACAGCGCGCCGAGGCCGAAGAGGCCGGCCTCGAAGGCGATCATCGCGGTGACCGAGAAGCTCGAGTGCGCGCCGTGCGTGACCGGCAGCGTGATCGCCAGCAGGATCAAGCCGACGCAGGTCATGCCCAGGCCCCACCACTGGCGCGGGCCGATGCTGAAGCCGAACAGGCGATCGGCCATCACGGCGAGCAGGACGAGGCCGCCGGAAAGCACCGCCTGGACGACTGACAGCGGCGCGAGCGAGATCGCCGCCACGTGCAGCAGCCACGCGACGAGCCCGACGCCCATGCCGATTGCAAACCAGCGCTGGCTCCACAGCGACGCGGCGGTGCGCAGGGGATGGCGTATGTCGACCGTGCAGGCCGTGCTGCAGCCCCGGTGCTTGTAAAGAAATGCCAGGTTCGACGCAAACGCGCAGAGCAGGGCAATGATGATTCCGAGGTAAAGACTCATGGAGAGCAGCGCAGCGCGCACGTCAAGCAGGAGTACCGACGCCGGGCAACACCCCTGACATCGACAGCCCGATCGGCTTGCTTGACGCGCCTCGCGTGCCCCGGGGAGGCTAGCGAGATACAGGGCCCTGTGCGCCGAGGATTCCGTTTTGATGCGAAACTGGCGCACATGCAGGCCGAACCTCGGCCCGGCGTCGACCTCGACGGCATCGTCTCGCCCATCCAGGCCAGCTCGAACGCCCGTCCAGACGGAGCGTCCGGCGATGAGGCCGACGAGGGTCTCCCGTGACGCTCGATGCCCGCCTGGCGCGGCTGGAGCAGCGCACGCTGCCCGGCGGCATGATCCTGCTCGTCGCCGCCACTGGCCGCGCGCGGCGCCGTGGCCTGGCGCGCCTCGACCGCCTGCCGGCGGACCACGGTCTGCTCTTGAAGCGCTGCCGCTCGGTGCACACGATCGGGATGCGCTTCGCCCTCGATCTGCTGTGGCTGGATGGCACGGGTGCGCTCGTGCGCGTCGACGGCGATGTCGCGGCTCGGCGTCTGCGCACCTGCCTGCGGGCGCGCGCCGTCATCGAGACCGCGGCCGGCGACGGCGAGCGTTTCGCCGCCGCGCTCGCCCGGGCCGCCGCGCGGTCCTCAGCTACGCGTTGAGCCGGATGCCGGCTTGGCCGCCGCCTTGCGCTTGCGGTCCGGCGCGCGACGAACCGCGCGCGCCTGCAACGTGCGCCGTTCGACGGCCCGCTTGCCGGCCGGCCCGATCGCGACGATGCGCAGCTGATGGCGACCGACCAGCTTCGGCGTCCAGGCGATGGCGTGGCGCCCGTGCGGCAGCCCTCGCAGGCCCTTGGCGAACTCGAGGCGCCCCCGGCGATCGCGCACCTGCAACATCACGTCGGAGATCTTCGACAGCGTGAAGTGGATCGTCGTGCGCTTGCGCGCGCGCACCTTGCGCGGCGTCACGTCACGCACCCGCGGCGGCTCGCGGACATAGCGCGCAAAGCGCTTGCCGGCGGAGCAGTACGTGGCGCGGCTCGTGCGCCGGCAGAGGCCGGCGAGGAAGCCGGCGACGAGCCGGTGGTAGCTCAGCGTCGACTCCTTGCCGCCCGCGCTGTAGAGCGACCAGGCGCCGGTGTCAAAGCCGCGCACCATGCGCCGCGCCGCCGGCTCGGCGCGCGCGAAGAGGGGTGCCGCGCGGGTGCTGCCGGTGATCCGCGCGACGTCGCGCAGGCCGATCAGCGCCTGCAGCTCACCGTTGAGGATCCGCAGGCCCGGCGCGAAGGAGTACATCGTGTAGCGCGCGGCGCTGCCGCTGCGCACGGCGACGCCGGTCGGTGGGCGCACCTCGAAGGCGCCCAGCGCGCGCTTGGCGGCCTGGGCGTAACGCGCATCGCCAAGCGCTCGCTCGCCGCGAGCGAGCGCCTGCGCCCCGGTCGCCTGCGTCATCGCGCTGATCCACGGCGGGGTGCCGCCGCCAAAGGCGAAGAAGTACTCCCAGGCGAGAAAGCCACCACGCTGGGAGCCGAGCGCCAGCATCCGATCCAGCAGCTTGCGCAGCGCCGCCGGACGGCAGGTATGGGGCGCGTTCGTGCGAACGCAGGCGCCGACGAGCGCGTTGGCCTTGCCGAAGCTGGCCAGCGGCTGGATCGCCAGGCCGCGCCCGGCGTAGTACTGAAAGACGACCGGATCGCCGGGGAAGGTCATCCGCGCGTTGGGCTTGGGCAGCGGGCGGCTCATCCAGAAGCTCCGGTTGCGGGCGATCGTGAGGAACACCGGATCAAGCCGGCTGGCGGTCAGCTTGTGCGCGGCGGCGAGGCGCTCGGTCATGCGCAGAACGGCGGTCAGCTCGGCGCGCCGGGTTCCCGTCAGCTTGGCGGCGTCGCGCTGGGCCCGCCACCAGCGATGGCGCAGCTGCTCGTAGCGGCGGCGGCTGATCGCACGCGCCAGCCAGGCGCGGCGCCGCGCGCCCCGGACCGTCCGCGCGCGGCCCCGCCGCCGCGCCTCGGCCTGGCGAGCGCGCTCGCGCCGGCGGCGGTCGGCGACGACCCGGGCGCGGGCCCGCGCGGCGTCGACGGCGGTCGTGACGGCGATCGCGGCCGAGATCCCGCGCGCCGGGGTGGGG
>JBBSQG010000195.1:0-6049 GCA_038258125.1 Solirubrobacterales bacterium | reverse complement strand
CGACGCGCCTGGCCGAACTGATCGACGTCGAGCTGCGCGCGCTGCGCCGCGCCCGCCGGCGGCGCGGCCGGATCGCCGCGCCGCCGCCGCTGCCCGTCGTCGCGCCCGTCGCCGCGGGCCCGCTCGGAACCTACGAGAGCCGATCGGCCATGCTGAGCGCGGCCGGACGAGGAGGAGCCGCATGACCACCGCCCCGCAGACCACCCGCCGCCTGTCGGCGCTCGACGGCTCGTTCCTGCGCCTGGACACGCAGCAGTCGCCCATGCATGTGGGGTTCAGCGCCGTCCTCGCCGCGCCCGAGGGCCGGCCGCGGCCGTCGATCGACGCGCTGCGCGAGCGTGCCGCCGGGCGTCTGCACGAGGTCCCCTGGTGTCGCTGGCGGCTGGACGACTCGCCGCTCGGGCTGACCGAGCCGCGCTGGATCGACGACGCGCACTTCGATCTGCGCGCCCACATGATCGCGCTGACCGGCGTCGAGGATGCGGTCAGCGAGGCGTCGTTTGAGGCGCTGCGCTCGACGGTGCTCTCAACGCCTCTGGACCGCTCGCGGCCCCTGTGGCAGGTCTGCCTCGTCCCTCGCCTCCAGGACGGCCGGGCCGGGCTCATCGGCAAGATCCACCACGCGCTCGTCGACGGGATCGCGGCGCTGCAGATCGTCCGCTTGTTCGTCGATCCGGAGCCCGACGCCGAGTCGCAGCCGGCGGTGTCATACCGCCCGCGCGGCCGCGGCGGGCCAATCGGCTGGGCGATGGACGCCGCGCAGCGCGCGGTCGGCGATGGCGTCGAGGTGCTGCGCGCGGGGACCGAGGCGATGGCGCACCCGCGCAGCGCGATGGGCGCCGCCGCTCGCAGCGCGAAGCTGATCGCGACCGCGATCGCCGAGGACGTCCTGCCGGCCGCTCCCCCATCGCAGCTCAACGGACGTATCGGCGGGCGCCGCACGCTCGTCGGCTACCACGCGCCGCGCGACCTGCTGCGCGCCGCCCGCGGCCGCGGCGGGACGCTCAACGACGTCGGCCTGACCGCCGTGACCGGCGCGCTGCGCACGCTCGCGCTGCGCGACGGCACACCGCCCGACGCGCCGCTGAAGACGATGGTGCCGGTCAGCATGCGCCGTCACGGCGATGATGACGCCGGCAACAAGATCGCGCTCGTGTACATGCCGCTGCCGATCCACCTCGGCTCGGTCAGCGATCGGCTGGAGTACGTCAAGGAGCAGACGGCGCGCCTGAAGCACACCGACCGGCCCGAGGCGACGCAGGCGTTCGTCGAGACCGCGGGCGGACTCGTGCCGCCGGCGCTGCGCACGCCCGTCGTGCGCGCGCTGGCGACATCGCGCCAGTTCAACCTGACGGTCTCGCAGTCGCCGGCCCCGCGCGGTGCGCTGTACGTGCTTGGCTGCGAGGTCGAGGAGGTCTACTCGGCGGTGCCGATCGCTCAGGGGCACGGACTGGCGATCGGGATGGTCCGCTACCGCCAGGAGCTGTTCTTCGGCTCCTACGCCGATCCCGACTTCCTGCCCGAGGTGCACGAGCTGCCGGCGCTGCTCGAAGCCGAGCTGCAGGCGCTGGCCGCGGCGGCGGGGCGGTCAGTCGCGCCGGCGGCCGACCGCGCCGGGTCGTCGCGTGCGCGGCGGGCGTCCGCTGCGGCCGCACGGGCGAGCAACGGCACCGACGCCCACAGCAGCAACGGCCACGGCAAGCTCGCGCCCGTCGGCTGATCAAGTCCTGCCGCACGTGACGCCTCGCCCGGTCGTTCGGTCGTGTGTCTGTTCGCCGTCGTCTAGCCCTGTCTATCCGGTGGCTAGACAGGGCTAGACAACCGAGCAAAGCAAGGGGCGTGTGCGGGCGGCCGGCACGGGCGCCAATAGAGTTCCTGCGGCCATGCGCCAGCTGACGAGCCTCGACGCGCAGTTCCTCGCGCTCGAGACGCGCCGCCAGACCGGCCACGTCGGAAGCCTCGCGATCCTCGACCCGTCGACGACGACCGGCGCGACGCTCGGGGTGGCCGACATCGAGGCGCTCATCAACGATCGCCTGCCGCTGCTGCCGCCGCTGCGCCAGCGGCTGCTCGAGGTGCCACTCGGGCTCGACTACCCCTACTGGATCGAGGACGACGACTTCGACCTCAGCTTCCACGTGCGCGAGATCGGGCTGCCGGCGCCCGGGACCGACGAGCAGCTGGCCGAACAGGTCGCGCGGATCGTCTCCCGTCCACTCGACCGCGCGCGGCCGCTGTGGGAGCTGTACGTCATCAGCGGGTTGCAGTCCGGCCACGTCGCGATGCTCACGAAGATCCACCACGCCGTGATCGACGGGATGTCGGGCGCGGAGATCCTCGGGCTGCTGCTCGACCTCACGCCGGAGATCCGCGCGATCGAGGCGACCGGGCCGTGGGGCGACAACGAGGCCGTGCCCGACGAGCTCGGGCTGCTGCTCAAGGGGCTGCGCGGGGCGGCGGGGTATCCGCTGCGGGTGCTGCGCGCGCTGCCGTCGGCGCTGCCCAACCTCGACGAGACGCAGCTGAAGGTGATCCCCGGGCTGGGGCGGCTGGGCCGGCTCGTCTCGCGTGTCGAGCAGGCGGTGAGGCAGGTCGACGGCGCCATCCAGCGCACGCAGCTCGTGGCGCCGAGGACGACGTTCAGCGGGCGCCTGTCGGCACACCGGCGCTTCTCCTTCGGGCAGCTCTCACTCGACGAAGTGAAGGTCGTCAAGAACGCACACGGCTGCACGGTCAACGACGTGATCGTGTCGATCTGCGCCGGTGCGGTGCGGCGCTGGCTGATCGAGCACGACGAGCTACCGGCCGAGCCACTGATCGCGCAGATTCCGATCTCCGTGCGCACGCAGGAGCAGATCGGGACCTACGGCAACCAGATCATGCTGATGGCGGCGCCGCTGCACACCGAGATCGCCGATCCCGTGGACCGCCTGGCGCAGACGCACGCGTCGCTCGGCGACATGAAGGAACGCCATGCCGCGCTGCCCGCCTCGCTGCTGACCGACGCCAACCACTTCATCCCGCCGGCCGTCTTCTCGCGCGCCGCGCGGCTGACGTTCGGGATCGCCACCGGCCCGGGGCGGCCGGTCTGGAACCTCGTCATCTCCAACGTCCCCGGCCCGCAGTTCCCGCTCTACCTGGCGGGGGCGCGGTTGGTGGCCAACCACCCGGTGTCGGTCATCACCCACGGGATGGGGCTGAACATCACCGTCATGAGCTACATGGGCCACCTCGACTTCGGGATCGTCGCCGACCGCGAGCAGATGCCCGACGTGGCGCTGCTCATGGGCTGGCTGGGCGACGAGCTCCAGGCGCTCATGCCGGCCGCCGAGCCGGTCGCCTGAACTAGGGACACCTCGTACGAGGCCTTCGCCCACGTGTCGGTTGTTCATGCGCCGGCGATCGATGCCGCGCCCGCGTCGTGGGTGACCATGACGACGGTCTGATCGAAGTCGTCGACCGCGCGGCGCAGCAGCCGCAGCACGTCGGCCGACGCGACGGAGTCGAGGTTGCCGGTCGGCGATCGTCAGCGGCAGGACGAGGTTCTCCTCGGCGGTCAGCACCGGCAGCAAAGGGATCGGGTGTGGCGAATCGTGCACGCGCAGCGACACACATTCGCCACACCCCCGCTTGCCGGTCCGGCAGACTGCCGGGGATGCCCGACGCTGCCTCCGGCCACCCGTGATCGGCACCGACGTCTACGCGGTCGATCCCTGGTCGATCCCGGAGCGCAAGCTCGACCTCGGCCTGCTCCCCCAGACCGAGTCGATCTTCGCGCTCTCCAATGGCCACATCGGGCTGCGCGGCAACCTCGACGAGGGCGAGCCGGCGGGGCTGTCGGGCACCTACCTCAACGGCTTCCATGAGTCGCGCCCGCTGCCCTACGCCGAGGCCGGCTACGGCGATCCGGAGTCCGGCGAGACGATGATCAACGTCACCAACGGCAAGGTCCTGCGGCTGCTCGTCGACGACGAGCCGCTGGACCTGCGCTACGGGACCGTCGAGCGGCACGAGCGCACGCTGGACCTGCGCGACGGCGTCCTGCGCCGCGAGGTGCACTGGCTGTCGCCCGCGGGCCAGGGCGTGATCCTGCGCACCACGCGCCTGGTCTCGTTCGCGCAGCGCTCGGTCGCCGCGATCGAGTACGAGGTGGAGCCCTACCGGGGCGACGCGCGGATCGTCGTGCAGTCCGAGCTGATCGCCAACGAGCCGGTCGCCGAGGCGACGAAGGACCCGCGCGCCGCCGCGGCGCTGCGCAAGCCGCTTCAGGGCGAGTTCCACGGCCATCACAAGCTCCGCGCGGGTCTCATCCACGTCACGCGCGCGTCGGGGCTGCGCGTCGCCGCCGGGATGGACCACGTCGTCGGAGGTCCGCGCGAGATCGTCACCGGCGGCGAGAGCGAGAAGGACCTCGCGCGCGTGACGTTCGCGACCGACCTGCACGACGGTGAGCGGCTGCGGATCGTGAAGTTCCTCGCCTACGGGTGGTCGAGCCGGCGCTCGGTGCCGGCGATGCGCGACCAGACCGACGCCGCGCTGGCCGCCGCGATGCACACCGGCTGGGGTGCGCTCGTGCAGTCCCAGCGAGCCTACCTCGACGAGTTCTGGGCCGGGGCGGACATCGAGGTCGACGGCGACCCCGCGCTGCAGCAGGCGCTGCGCTATGCGCTGTTCAGCGTCCTGCAGTCCGCCGCCCGCGCCGAGTGCCGCGCGATTCCCGCCAAGGGCCTGACCGGCCGCGGCTACGACGGCCACTCGTTCTGGGACATGGAGACCTACACCCTGCCGGTGCTCACCTACGTGGCGCCGACCGCCGCCCGCGACGCGCTGCTGTGGCGCCACTCGACGCTCGACATGGCCCGCGCGCGAGCGCGCGAGCTGCACATCGGCGGGGCGACGTTCCCGTGGCGCACGATCTCCGGCAAGGAGTGCTCGGGGTACTGGCCGGCGGGCACGGCCGCGTTTCACATCAACGCCGACATCGCCGATGCCGTGCGGCGCTACATGGGCGCGACGCAGGACGAGCAGTTCGAGCGCTGCGAGGCGATCGAGCTGCTCGTCGAGACCGCGCGGCTGTGGCGCTCGATCGGCCATCACGACGTCGCCGGCAACTTCCGCATCGACGGCGTCACCGGACCCGACGAGTACACCTCGATCGCCGACAACAACGTCTACACGAACCTCATGGCCGCGCGCAACATGCGCGGGGCGGCCGACCTGTGCGCACACCACGGCAGGCGCGCCGCCGAGCTCGGCGTCGACGAGGAGGAGATCGCCGCCTGGCGCGACGCGGCGGCCGCCATCGTCGTCCCGTTTGACAAGGAGCTCGGCGTCACCCAGCAGTCCGAGCTGTTCACGCGCTACCGCCACTGGGACTTCGCCGGAACGCCGCCGGAGAAGTACCCGCTGCTGCTGCACTTCCCGTACTACACGCTCTACTCCAGCCAGGTCATCAAGCAGGCCGATCTCGTCTTCGCGCTGTATGCCTGCGGCGACTGCTTCAGCGACGAGCAGAAGGCGCGCGACTTCGAGTACTACGAGGCGATCACGGTGCGCGACTCGTCGCTGTCGGCGTGCGTGCAGGCAATCGTCGCCGCCGAGGTGGGTCACGTCGACCTCGCCTACGACTACCTCGGCGAGACCGCGTTCATCGACCTGCGCGATCTCGCCTCCAACACGAAGGACGGCATCCACCTCGCGGCGCTGGCCGGCTCCTGGCTCGTCGCGGTGGCCGGCTTCGGCGGGATGCGCGACCACGGCGACACGCTGGCGTTCGCCCCGCGCCTGCCCGCCGCGCTGACGCGCCTGAGCTTCCGGATCATCTACCGGGGCCGGCGACTGCGGGTCACGGTGGTTGGGACCGAGGCGCGCTACGAGCTGCTCGCCGGAGATCCGATCGCGATCTGCCACCAGGGAAGATTCAGCACCAGGAACGGAATCACCAGTGACCAGGCGTAGAAGATCGCCTTGCCCGCGAAGAGGCCGGCGAGATCCTTCGGCGCGTGCTTCTTGTTCTCGTAGGGACCGATATCGCGCGCCATCAGATACT
>JBBSQG010000194.1:0-6065 GCA_038258125.1 Solirubrobacterales bacterium | reverse complement strand
CGATCCGCCCGTCGCGCACGGGCCGCACGATCGACACGGCGAAGCTGCGCGCCGACGTCCGCGCGGCGCTCGCGTCGGCCACGAGGTACGCCGACCGCACGGTGACGGCGCCGATCCGCCGGCTGGAGCCGAAGGTCTCGGGCAAGAAGCTCGCCGCCCGCTACCCGACCGTGCTGACCGTCGATCGCAGCAACTTCAAGATCCGCCTCTTCAAGGCGCTGCACGAGGTCAAGACCTATCCGATCGCCGTCGGGCAGGCGGGACTGGAGACGCCGGCCGGCCTCTACAAGATCACCAACAAGGCCATCAACCCTGCCTGGAGCGTGCCAAACTCGGCGTGGGCGGGCGATCTCGCCGGCACGGTCATCCCCGGCGGCACGCCGAACAACCCCCTCAAGGCGCGCTGGCTGGGCGTCCATGACGGCGTCGGGGTGCACGGCACCGACGCGCGCGGGTCGATCGGCACCAACGCCTCGCACGGCTGCATCCGGATGCTCATCGAGGACGTCGAGCAGCTCTACGACCAGGTTCCCGTCGATACCCCGATCTACATCAGCTGACGGCTACGCGCACGCGCGCAGCTACGCCGCATCCGCGACGCCGATCGCTGCGACCGGGATCTCCTCCCAGCCGGACTCCAGCAGCAGGGCATGATGCGGCGAGTGTCGAATGACCAGCGTGCCGATGAACACGCCGCGTTCCCGCTTGCGCATCACCGCGTACCACAGCGTCGTGGCGTCGCCGGTTCCCTGGATCCGCAGCCACGGCCGTGGTGGGCCGTCCTGCGGCGTACCGATCCCGGCCTCGCCCAGCTGGCCCGCGGTCGCGACGGTGCCCTGAGCCGTGTCGATGAAGAAGACGCCCATCGAGTCCGAGGCTAGCGGCCCGTCTGCCGGCGCGGCGTGGCGCACCGCGCTCGTGCGCTTCGACGAGGATCTGCGTCGCCGCGGCGCGGCCGAGAAGACGCGCCGCGCCTACGGCGCCGACCTGCGCCAGTTCGCGGTCTGGGTGAGCTGGCAGCGCGTCGACCCGCCCGAGGTCAACCACCGCCTGCTGCGCCGCTACGCCGCCGCGCTGTCGGAGCGCCGCTGCGCCCCGGCGACGGTCGCGCGCAAGCTCGCCGCCCTGCGCGCCTTCTTCGAGACGCTGCGCGAGCACGGCGAGATCGCCGCCAACCCCGCCGACCTGCTGGCCGCGCCCAAACGTGCCAAGGACCTGCCGCACGTGCTCGCCCCGGCCGAGATCAGCCGCCTGCTCGATCGCATCCCGGCCTCGACGGCGCTGGAGCTGCGCGACCGCGCGCTGTTTGAGATCGCCTACGCCAGTGGCCTGCGCGCCGAAGAGCTCGTCGGCCTGGACCTCGGCTCCGTCGACTTCGACGCAGAGCAGTTGCGCGTTGAGGGCAAGGGCGCCAAGACCCGCTTCGTGCCCGCCGGCGAGCCGGCATTGCGGGCGCTCGCCCGCTATCTGGAGCGCGCCCGCGGGGCGCTCGCGCAGCAGTCCGACGAGCCGGCGCTGTTTCTCTCGAAGTCTGGTCGCCGGCTGTCGACGTCGGACATCCGGCGCCGACTGCGGTTGTGGGCGCGCAACGCCGCGGTACAGGGCGGCGTGCACCCGCACGCCCTGCGTCACTCGTTTGCGACCCACCTGCTGGAGGGCGGAGCGGACCTGCGATCGATCCAGGAGCTGCTCGGTCATGCCTCCGTGTCGACGACGCAGATCTACACTCGGGTAGAGTCGGCCCGACTCAAGGGTGCGTATGCGCGGGCGCACCCGAGAGCCTAGGGGTATGGAGACAAACGTCAAATCCGTCGAGCTCAAGGACCTGTGGCGCCAGTACAAGCGCGACGGGGACGCCCGTGCCCGCGAACGCCTCGTCGTCGCCTACTCGCCGCTCGTCAAATACGTCTCCGGTCGCATGGCCTCCGGCCTGCCGGCGCACGTGGAGGAAGCCGACCTCATCTCCTATGGACTCGGCGGTCTGATCTCCGCGATCGAGCGCTTCGAGCTTGAGCGCGAGATCAAGTTCGAGACCTACGCGATCACTCGCATCAAGGGCGCGATCATCGACGAGCTGCGCTCGCTGGACTGGGTCCCGCGCTCCGTCCGTGCCCGCGCTCGCGCCATCGAGCAGGCCAACACGCGCCTTGAGCACAAGCTGCAGCGCGCGCCGACCGACGAGGAGATGGCCGACGAGCTGGAGATGAGCGTCTCGGACTTCCAGGACGCGCTGCTGCAGATCTCCAACTCGACCGTCGCCGCACTCGACGAGCTGTGGACGGTCTCCGACGCCTCCGGCGACCAGGTCTCGCTGCTGGACACGCTGCACGACCCCGGCGCTCCAGACCCCGCCGCGGTGATGGACGCGACCGATCTGAAGGACCGCATCGCCGACGCGATCGCGCGCCTGCCCGAGCGCGAGAAGCTCGTCGTCGCGCTGTACTACTACGAGAACCTGACGCTGCGCGAGATCGGTGAGGTGCTCGGCGTAACCGAGTCGCGCGTCTCGCAGCTGCACACGAAGGCCGTCCTGCGCCTGCGCGGGCGCATGTCGGACGAGAACATCGCCGACTGACGCCGGCCCGTCGCACGCCCGTGCCGCTCGGAGGTGGATAGTTCGCCGCGGCGGTACTAGCATCGCGCGATCCCCGAGGAGAGGAGCCGCGCATGCACAAGCCTGCGGACCGCATCCGCAACGTAGCCCTGATCGGCCACCGCGGCAGTGGAAAGACGTCACTGCACGAGGCGCTGCTCTTCGAGGCCGGCGCGACCAACCGGCTCGGCTCGGTGCTCGACGCGACGACGGTCTCAGACTCCGAGCCCGACGAGCAGGCGCGCAAGATGTCGATCTCCCTCACGCTGAGCTCCTTTGAGTGGGACGGGCGCAAGATCAACCTCATCGACACCCCCGGCGAGCCGAGCTTCGTCGCCGACGCGCTCGGTGCGATGCGCGTCGCCGAGTCGGCGATCTTCGTCGTCAACGGCGTCATGGGCGTCGAGGTCTCTACGCGCCGCCTGTGGGCGCGCGCCGAGGAGCTTGACCTCGCCCGGATGATCTTCGTGAACATGCTCGACCGCGAGCGGGCGGACTTCTACCGCGCGCTGGAGTCGCTCAAGGAGGCGGTTGGCGCCCACGTCGTCGCGACCGAGATCCCGATCGGCTCCGAGCACAACATCTCCGGCGTCATCGACCTCGTCGACATGAAGGCCTACCGCTACACCGGCGACACCCGCGACAACTGCACCGAGATCGACATTCCCGCCGACATGCAGGACGTCGCCGAGGAGTACCGCGAGAAGCTCATGGACGAGATCTGCGAGGTCTCCGATTCGCTCATGGAGCGCTATCTGGAGGGCGAGGAGATCGCGCATGAGGAGATCGTCACGACGCTCAAGGAAGGCACGAACCACGGCTCCCTGTTCCCGGTCACCTGCGGCGTCGCCACGCGCAACCTCGCCACGAACCGCCTGCTGGACGCGATCGTCGAGGACCTGCCCTCACCGGTGAAGCACGGCTCGCTCGAGCTGCCCGAGATCACGCTCGAGGCCGACGACGACGCGCCGCTGTACGCCTACGTCTTCAAGACCCGCGCCGACCCGTTCGCCGGGCGCATCAACCTCTTCCGCGTCTACCAGGGCGTCATGCGCCACGACAGCCACGTCATGAACACGACGAGCCACAACAAGGAGCGCGTCGGCCAGCTGCTCGTCTTCAGCGGCAAGGAGTCCGGCCATGCCGACGAGTTCGGCCCGGGCGATATCGGAGCCGTGGCCAAACTCAAGGAGACCCGTGCCGGCGACTGGCTGGCCGAGCGCGACGAGCCGATCTCGATGCCGCAGATCGAGCTCCCCGCGCCGGTCATGGCGTTCGCGATGGAGGCTCACGGCGACGAGGACAAGGTCTACACCGCGCTGCGCCGCCTGCAGGAGGAGGACCCGACGATCGACCTGCACCGCGACCAGCAGACCGGCGATCAGATCATCGCCGGGCTGTCGCAGATGCACGTCGAGGTGATCATCGACCGGCTCAAGGAGCGCTTCGGTGCCCAGGTCACGCTCAAGCCGCCGCGGGTGCCCTACATGGAGACGATCCGCCGGTCGGCGAAGGCGCACGGACGCCACAAGAAGCAGTCCGGCGGGCGCGGGCAGTTCGGCGACTGCCATATCGAGATCGCACCACGCGAGGCCGGCGCGGGCTTTGCGTTCAACAACAAGATCAAGGGCGGCGTGATCCCGACGTCATTCATCCCGGCGGTGCAGAAGGGCGTCGTCGAGGCGATGCAGTCGGGCCCGATCGCCGGCTGCCCGGTGAAGGACATCTCGGTCACGGTCTTCGATGGCAGCTACCACACCGTCGACTCGTCGGAGATGGCGTTCAAGCTCGCCGGCTCGATCGCGATGAAGGAGGCGATGAGCAACGCTTCGCCCGCGCTGCTGGAGCCGATCATGCTCGTCACGCTGTCGATTCCCGAGGAGTCCGTCGGCGACGTCATCGGCGACCTGAACTCACGCCGCGGGCGGCCGCAGGGCATGGAGGGCGTAGGCGGCGGCCTGACCGAGGTCAAGGCCGAGGTGCCGATGTCCGAGATGCTCACCTATGCGCCCGACCTGCGCTCGCTCACCGGTGGCCAGGGCGACTACACGATGGAGTTCGCGCACTACGAGGAGGTCCCGGCGCACCTGCAGCAGAAGGTCGTAGAGGCCGCCACGGCGCAGGAGACGGTCAGCGCGTAAGGACGCCAAGGGGGGCGAACTTCGGGCCGCCGCAGCCTCTATGAGGTATGAGCGACCCGACGGAGGGCAGGTACGATGACGGCGATGTCGGTGGTGGAACGCATGACGGCCGAGGAGTTTCTCGCGATGCCGTATCGCGAGGACCAGCGCTGGGTGGAGCTTGTCGGCGGGGAGCTCGTCGTGAATGAACCGCGCATCGCGCACGAGTACGTGCGCTCGGAGCTGCTGCGCGAGCTGACGAACTGGGCGCATGCCGCGGACGGGCGTGGTCGCGCGTTCGGTCCGATCGACGTGCAGATCACTGACCACGACGTCTACGCGCCCGACATCCTCTGGTACCGCCCCGGGCGGGTTCCGCCGCGCGGTGCCTACGCGCCGCATGCCGTGCCGGACCTCGCCGTCGAGGTGCGCTCGCCGGGTACCTGGCGCTACGACATCGGCGCGAAGAAGTCGGGCTACGAGCGGGCCGGCCTGCCTGAGCTCTGGCTCGTCGACACGGCCGCGACAGGCACGGTCTTCGCCTTTCGCCGCTCCAGGCCCGAGGTGCCGTCGTTCGACATCGCGCTCGAGCTCACGCGCGACGAGACGCTGTCGTCACCGCTGCTGCCGGGCTTCGCGCTGAAGCTGGCCGCCGTCTTCGGGGAATAGCGCCATGTGGCCACCGCAGGCACTCGAGTTCCTCCACGACCTCGAGGACAACAACGACCGCGCATGGTTCAAGGCCAACCGCGCCCGCTACGACGAGCACCTGCGGGCGCCCGGCCAGGCGCTCGCCGACAGCCTCGCCGACTTCGGCGGCGCGCGCTTCTTCCGGCCCTACAACGACGCGCGCTTTCATCATCGGCCGCCGATCAAGGAGCAGCTCGGGATCGCGATCGGCTACGGCGGCGCCGGCGGCTACTACGTCGAACTGTCGCTCGACGGCCTGCTCGTGGGGGCCGGCGTGCATCACCCCTCCAGCGATCAGCTCGAGCGATTCCGCGCCGCGATCGACGACGGCCGCCGCGCCGCCGGCTTCGAGCGTGCGCTCACGACGGCCGAGCACGCCGGCCTGACGCTCGTCGACCCGGTCCTCAAGCGCGCACCGCGCGGCTACCCCGTCGACCATCCGCGGATCGACCGGCTGCGGCTGAAGAACCTGACCGTCTTCTCCCGCCACACGCTCGAGCCGTGGCTGCACGAGCCGCGCTGCCGCGAGATCGTGCGCGCCGAGCTGGAGGGCGCTCGCCCGCTCGTCACGTGGCTGGGCAAGCACGTCGGGCCGCCGCCTGCAGGTTGAGTCCCGCCACGTGACGCGTTGCGTGGTGCCGGTACGCTGACGTGCAGCTATG
>JBBSQG010000193.1:0-6076 GCA_038258125.1 Solirubrobacterales bacterium | reverse complement strand
CGGCTGCGTGCCGCTGCTCGTCGCGATGGTCTTCGGCCTCGACCCGTCGTGGGGGATGCTCGTCGTCCCGCTCGTCGCCTTCACCGCCGGGCTCGGCTGGGCCGCGTTCGGGGTCATGGTCGCCGGGCTGATGAAGTCGATCGACAACTTCAACTACGTCACGAGCACGGTGATCACGCCGACGTTCCTCGTCGCCGGCACGTTCTTCCCGCTGTCAGGGTTGCCGCAGTGGGCGCAGATCGCCGGCAACTTCAACCCGCTGCACCACACCGTCGAGCTCGTCCGCCACGCCGCCTTCGGCTTCGACGTCGGCAACGACCTGCTGCACCTCGGCGCGCTCGTGCTGTTCGCGATCGTCATGTGGAGGCTGGCGATCCGAGCGATGGAGCGCAAGCTCATCACGTAGCCGCGGCGGCGGCCAATCGCCTCGCTACCCACCGCTGGGGCGTCAAATGGCCGCCGCCTCGCCCGCCGCCCGGCGGTACCCTCGTGGGTTCATGCCAGGCGTCCTCGACATCGAGCAGTCGCTCCTGCTCCTAGAGCTCAAGCCTCCGTTCGGCAAGCGCGAGGTGCAGCTCGCGCGGCGCCGGCAGGCGAAGATCTGGCACCCCGACATCGCCCCGCCGGGCAAGCAGTTCGAGCACGAGCGTCACCTCAAGGCGATCAACGAGGCGGCCGATCAGCTCGAGCGCCTGGCGGAGGGCTTGCGCGGCGGCAAGGTCTCCAGCAACGCCGTCAAGGTCAGCGCCGCCGCCGCGCGCGAGGCGCGCGCCGAGGAGGGCCGGCGCAACTACGAGGCCCAGCAGCGCGCCCGCGCCCACGCCGCCGATCGCCAGGCCAACGACCCGTTCGGCGCGCAGGTCCCCGACCACTCGGTCGTGCATCGCTACGCGCGCTGCGTCGCCTATCCCGAATGGGGCGTCGGCAGCGTGGCGGGGATCTACTTCACCGGCGGCGGCGACGACGTGCAGCAGTGGGCACGCGTGAGCTTCAACATCGGTGTGCGGACCGTGCCGGCCGGAACGCTGCAGTTCGTCGACTTCTCCAAGCCCGACGACGCCGCCAACCGCGTCGAGCGCTTCATGACCGCCGCCCAGCACGCGACGTTCGAGGGCAACCACAGGCTCGCCGCCCAGCGGCTCATCTACGCCCGCGACGCCGAGCCGACGAACACGACCGTGCTGCGGCTGCTGACGCTCGCCTTCTGGCAGGCCGGCGAGCTCAACGCGGCCGGCCGCTCGGTACGCGACTGGGCCCGCAACGAGGACGATCGGCCCGCACCGCATCGCTTCGCGGCCCGCATCTACGAGGACATGGGCGCGATCGACCTCGCCGCCGAGGCGGCCCAGCGCGCGGTCTACCGCGGCATCGGCGACGCCGACGCCTGGGAGCGCCTGGGGCGGTTGCGGCTGCGGCTGATGGATCGCGCGGGCGCGATCGCCGCCCTGGAGCACGCGCGCGGGCTCGTCCCCTCGGTCGACGGGCTGCTCGACCTCGCCCTCGCCTACCACCTCGCCGGCGATCTCGGCGCCGAGGTCACGGCCTGCGAGCAGGCGACGCTGATCGACGGCGAGAGCGCGCCAGCGTGGTCGCGCTACGCCCACGCGCTGGCGCGCACCGATCGCATCAGCGACGCGATCGAGGCCTGCGAGCACGCGCTGCACCTGGCCGCGGACCCCGAGGTGGCCGGGCTGCTGGAACGGCTGCGCGCGGAGCTGCCGCGGGTCCTGCCGGCCGCGTAGCCGCCGAGCGGCGCGCCCGGGCTCACGCGCGGCCCGCCCGTTCCCGCCACCTCTGCATGCATCGACGGGCTTGGCCGCCTCCCACCGCCGGCCAACCCGGGACGCCGACGCTTTCCTCAGAGAGGGAGCTCATGCTGGCCGAACGGCCACGCGAACCCGCGGCCGGCCACGATCGAGCCGGGGACTCAGCCCTCGACGAACGCCTCGCGCGCCGCGGCGCCGTGCTGCTCGCGCAGGCCGTCGAGCTGCTGCTCGGCCTTGGACTGCAGTGCGGCGATCTCGTCAGGGTCGAGGCGGTCGTCGGTCGCCACGAGCTCGGCGAGCGAGTCCCACAGGCCGAGCTTGGCATGGACGCCGCCGCGCAGGCCCTCCATCTCGAGCACGCGGCTGAGCGGCGAGTAGCTGCCCAGGTGCTCGTTGGGCTTCAGGCGGCCGAGCTTCTCGGCGACCTTGGCGCCGGCGTTCTTCACCGACGACGGCGAGACGCCGAGGCGCTCCATGATCGCGTCGAGCGTCGTGACGTCCTGCTCGATCTCCTGGGCCAGGCCGGTGAGGAAGTCCTCGTAGGGGGTGCCGATGTTCTCGTCGGCGAGGCGGCGGGCGAGATCGGAGCCCATCGCCGCGCCTGCGCGGTGGTCCTGCAGGTAGGTCTGGAGGTAGTCCGTCGCTGTCGCGGTCATGCGGGGCCCAGTACCCCCGCAACGTGCGCGGTACGCGATGGGATGGGTCCGCCGGGACCGCTACGGTCTCGAACCATGCGCTTGATCGTCGCCCGTTGCGAGGTTCGCTACAGCGGCCGCCTGACCGCCGTCCTGCCGATGGCGCTGCGGCTGCTCATGGTCAAGGCCGACGGCTCGTTCATGGTCCATGCCGACAGCGGCGGCTTCAAGCCGAGCAACTGGATGACGGCGCCGACGGTGATCGAGGAGGAGGGTGATCCGGCGGTACGCATCGTCGTGCGCAAGCGCGCCGGCGCAAGCGAGGATCGGCTGGAGATCGAGATCGACGAGATCGTCTCCGACGTGACGCATGACATGGGCGAAGCTGCCGCGCTGGAGAAGGACGGCGTCGAGTGCGACCTGCAGGAGGCGCTCGCCGGGGCGCCCGAGCACTGCGGCGAGGGCTTTCGCCTCGTGCGCCGCGAGTGGCCGACGGACATCGGGCCCGTCGATCTCATGTGCCGCGACGGCGAGGACGGCTGGATCGCCGTCGAGATCAAGCGGATCGGCACGATCGACGCGGTCGAGCAGCTCTCGCGCTACCTCGAGCGCATCCGCTGCGACCCGGCGATGGGCGAATGCCGCGGGATCCTTGCCGCGCAGTCGATCAAGCCGCAGGCGCGAGTGCTCGCCGAAGCTCGCGGGCTGGCCTGCGTCGAGGTCGATCTCGCGGTGCTGCGCGGCGAGCGCGAGCCCGACCTCACCCTGTTCGCGGCGTAGCCGCCGGCCGCTGTGGTGGCGCGCAGGGTCGAGCATCCGAAGGTCTGCTTCCTGCCCTCGGCGTCGGCTGACGCCGACCACTACATCGCGCGCATCCGGTGGCCGGAGCTCGCTCGCGCGACGTCCCGACGACATCCGCGAGTACCGCGCGAGCGCTTTGCCGCCGCCCGCCGGCGCTGACTATTCCCCGCTCAGCGTCGCCAGCAGCGAGCGCGCGCCGCCGCGGTCGCGGTGCTCGCAGAGGTAGATGCCCTGCCACGTGCCGAGCGCCAACCGCCCGCCTGCGATCGGCAGGCTCAGCGACGAGCCCATCAGCGCGGCCTTGACGTGGGCCGGCATGTCGTCGGCGCCCTCGAGCGTGTGCGTCCAGGCGAAGTCCTCGGGGACGGCCACGTTGAACCACGTCTCGAAGTCGCGACGCACGTCGGGCGAGGCGTTCTCGTTGAGCGTCAGCGAGGCCGAGGTGTGACGGATGAACAGGTGCGCGAGGCCGATCTGCAGCTCGCCGAGCTCCGGCAGCGCGTCGATGATCTCGGTGGTGACGAGGTGCACGCCGCGCGGACGCGGCTTGAGGGTGATCTCGCGCTGAAACCAGGGCATCGTGCTCTGGCAGGCTAACGGCCCGCACGAGTCGGTTATGCATTCGTGGGTACTGTCAGTGGTATGTCAATTCCGGCAGGTACGCACAACATTGGGCCCAGCAACGGTTCGCTGAAGGTCAAGACAGGCAAGGAAGGCGCCGCCGCCAAGATGGGGCACGACCTCGTCATCGGCGTCAACAGCTGGGAGGCAACGGTCGAGGGCGGCGACAGCCCCTCGATCAAGCTCACCGCCGACCCGAGCTCGCTCGAGGTCATCTCCGGCCAGGGCGGAGCCAAGCCGCTTGGCGACAAGGACAAGGGCGACATCAAGAAGAGCATCGACAAGAAGGTGCTCGGCTCGTCGCAGATCACGTTCACCTCCAGCTCGGTCGACGACGGTCGCGCGCAGGGCGATCTTTCGATCGCCGGCTCGAGCTCGCAGGTCTCGGTCCCGCTGAGCGTCAACGGCGACAAGATCAGCGGCAGCCTGACGTTCAGCCAGAGCGACTTCGGCATCAAGCAGTTCTCGGCCATGATGGGCGCCCTGAAGGTCAAGGACCAGGTCACCGTCGAGTTCGAGGGCAGCCTCGGCTAGTAGCGACCCCGAGGCGTTCCTGCCTCGGTCGCCGGTCCTGAGTGCAACGTAGGCTTGCGGCGATGACGCGCCGCAAGCCGACCGCGCTGTGGGAGCCGTCCGCGGCGTTCGCGCAGCGCACTCGCCTGCGCGCCTACATCGACTGGCTGGCGGCGTACCACGGCGTCGAGGTCGCGACCTACGACGAGCTCTGGCGCTGGTCGGTCGGCGACGTCGAGGCGTTCTGGTCCTCGATCGCCGAGTACTTCGAGGTCCGCTTCGACGCGCCACCTCGCGAGGTGCTGGCCAACGCTCGGATGCCCGGCGCGCGCTGGTTCACCGGCGCCACCGTCTCCTACCCCGAGCACATCTTCCGCGGCCGCGACGACGCTGCGGTGGCGATTCGTCACGCCTCGGAGCTGCGCGCGCTCGACAGCATGACGTGGGGTGAGCTGCGCGCGCTGACGGCGCGCATCCAGGCGGGGCTGCGTGCCTTGGGCGTCGGTCACGGCGACCGCGTCGTGGCCTACATGCCGAACATCCCCGAGACGGTGGCGGCGTTCCTGGCCACGGCCGGCCTCGGCGCAGTGTGGTCATCGTGCTCGCCGGACTTCGGCGCACGCTCGGTGATCGACCGCTTCGCGCAGATCGAGCCGGCGGTGCTGCTGGCCGTCGACGGCTACCGCTACGGCGGGCGCGACTTCGACCGGCGCGCGGTCGTCGAGGAGATCCACGCGCACGTCGGCGGGCGGCTCGTCCGGCTGGGCTACCTCGACGCCAGCGGCTGGGAGGAGGGTTTCCTCGGTTACGACGACGGTGCGCCGCTCGTGCTGGAGCCGGTCGGCTTCGACCACCCGCTGTGGGTCCTGTACTCCAGCGGCACGACCGGCCTGCCGAAGGCGATCGTGCACGGCCACGGCGGCATCCTGCTCGAGCAGCTCAAGCACCTCAACCTGCACCTCGACATGAACGCCCACGACCGCGCGTTCTGGTTCACCACGACCGGCTGGATGATGTGGAACTTCCTCGTCGGCGTGCTGCTGACGCCGGCCTCGATCGTGCTCTACGACGGCAGTCCGGGCGGGTCCTCATCACCCGGCCTCGATCGCCTGTGGGACCTCGCGGCGGAGGCCCGCGTCACGTGCTTCGGGACGAGCGCGGCGTTCATCGCCGGCTGCATGAAGGCCGGCGTGTCCCCGCGCGGCGACGCGGGCGGGGGCGCCGCGCGCGACCTCAGCGCGCTGCGCAGCGTCGGCTCGACCGGCTCGCCCCTGGGGCCGGAGGGCTTTCGCTGGATCTACGAGCAGCTCGGCGCGGACACGTGGCTGTTCTCGACGAGTGGCGGGACCGACGTCTGCACGGCGTTCGTGGGTGGCGTGCCGCTCTTGCCGGTCTACGAGGGCGAGCTGCAGGCGCGCTCCCTGGGCTGCGACGTGCACGCGTTCGACCTCAATGGGCGCGAGCTGATCGACGCCGTCGGCGAGCTCGTCATCACCCAGCCGCTGCCCTCGATGCCGGTGGCCTTCTACAACGACGACGACGGGGCCCGCCTGCGCGAGGCGTACTTCGAGATGTACCCCGGCGTCTGGCGCCACGGCGACTGGATCGAGATCACCTCGCGCGGCACCGCGATCATCTACGGACGCTCGGATTCGACCATCAACCGCCAGGGCGTGCGCATGGGAACGAGCGAGATCTATCGCGCCGTACAGGCGATCCCCGAGGTGCTCGACGCGCTGG
>JBBSQG010000192.1:0-6100 GCA_038258125.1 Solirubrobacterales bacterium | reverse complement strand
GCGATCAGCCGGTTGCCCTCGCCGGGCGCCGCCAGGCCGAGATGCTCGTAGGCCTCGATCTCGGCCGACGCCGTGGCGTCGTGCACCTCGATGACGTCGACGGCGACCGCGCTGAGCCCGCTCTGCTCGCGCGCGGTCGCGCTCGCGCGCTGCACCACGGAGCCGGGCGCCGGGCCGCCCGCCGCGCTCAGCGCGCTGGCCCGTACGCGGATCGGCGCGGCGGCGCCGTTGGCGGCCGCGGTCACGACGAGCGCGCCCGCCCCGTCGCCGATCGGCGAGCACATCGGCAGCGTCAAGGGCGCGGTGATCATGCGGCTGGCCAATACCTCCTCGACGGTCATCGTCTGGCGAAACTGGGCGCCGGCGTTGTGCACGGCGTGGCGGCGGTTCTTCACGACGACGCGGGCGAAGTCGGCGGCCGTCCAGCCGTGGCGCTCGATGCGCCCGCGCGCGCGCTCGGCGTAGCTGTCCATGAAGACGCTGTGGCTGGCGCCGCCGTCCTGCAGCAGGTCGACGTCGGCCGCGCCGGCCAGCGCCCGGATCGGCTTGCCGCGGTCGGGGTCGGACATCTTCTCCGAGCCGACGACGGCGACCGTCTCATAGAGGCCGGCGTCGACCGCCAGGCAGGCGAGGTGCAGCGCCGTCGAGCCGCTCGCACAGGCGTTCTCCACGTTCACCGTCGGGATCCCGCCGTAGCGCGAGTGGCGCAGGGCGACCTGGCCGCGGACACACTCCTGACCGGTCATCAAGCCCGACAGCGCGTTGGCGAAGAAGATCGCCTCGACGCGATCGGTGTCGATGCCGGCGTCGAGCAGCGCGCCGTCGAGCGCCTCGATCGCCAGGCCGGCGACCGTCGCGTCGGGGAACCGCCCGCAGCGGGTCTGCGCCGATCCGATGATCTGGGCGGAGTTCATGCCGCCCCTGTCGCATGGTCAGCCATAGCTGAACTCCTTAGCACCGCGCGCCCGCGAAGGCACGCATGACTGCCCCATGGAGCAGGGGATTCCCCCCTTCCGGCGCGTTGTTGGGTCAGCGGGCCGAACGTATCGTCGGCGTCGCCAGCAGGTCTCGCTGCCCGAGGAGGATCGGTGTGCGCGGCGAGCCGTGATCGAGAGCGTGAGGAGCAACGATGACCGACCAGGCGACGCTGACCACACAGACCGATGCGGAGCCCGAGGTCGCAGAAGCGAGCGCGCTCTCCCCGCCGGCGCCCGTCGGCACGCACCTTGTCGGCAGCGTGCCGCTGGGCAGCGTCGAGGAGGTCTTCCGGCGCACGGCCGCCGCCCTCGGCGACCGCCTGCGCCGCCTGCCCGACGGCGAACCGGGCCCGCGCTCGGACTGGATCCTCTGGCAGTACCCGGTGTTCAGCGCGCTGCCGCAGTTCGAGGTCGGCCCGCCCGGTGACGGCACCTATCGCACGCTGCCCAAGCTGCGCCTGCGCGACGGCGAGCGCGCGCAGGACATCGTGCTGGGCCCGCTCGGCTTCGCGAGCGCCGCGATCGCGTCCTACGCGGTCTTCTCCAAGCTCAAGCGCGACGGCGCGATCGGAGCGCACATCCGCTTCCAGGTCTCGCTGCCGACACCGCTGGCACCGGTCAGCGCGTTCATCGATCCCGAGCACCAGGCGCTGATCGAGCCGATCTACGAGGCCCGCGTGCTCGAGGAGCTGGCCGAGATCTTCGCTGCGATCCCGCACGAGCAGCTCGCGCTGCAGTGGGACACGCGGCTGGAGTTCGCGATGCTCGAGGGTGTCAGCCCGACGTGGTTCGAGGGCCCGCGCGCCGGCGTCCTGGAGCGGCTGCTGCGCCTGTGCCGCCACGTCCCCGACGGCGTCGAGCTGGGCTTTCACTTCTGCTACGGCGACGACTACCACGGCCACTTCACCACGCCCGAGGACACGCGCAAGCTCGTCGACATCGCCAACGCGTTGGCGTCGCTGTCGCGGCCGCTGAACTGGATCCACGTGCCGGTCCCGGCGGACGCCGACGACGACTACTTCGCGCCGCTGGCGGGCCTGCGTCTGGACACCAGCACGGAGCTGTACCTCGGCGTCCTGCACGCCCAGGACGGCAAGGTCGGCGCGCGCCGGCGGATCGGCTCGGCGAGTCGCTACGTCGAGCGCTTCGGCGTCGCGACGGACTGTGGCTGGGGACGCGGCGGCGCGCCCGCCGTCGAGGCCTTGCTCGAGCTGCACCACGCGACCTGCGACCGCCTCGACGTGCCCGCCGCGCGGGCGGCGTTCCAGTGGCCCGAGGGCTTCGATCGGATCCCCGACGAGGACTGGACGCGCGCCGAGCTCAGCGCGGCCGGCCTGGCCTACGACGGCGTCGACCAGCACGGCTGGTATGACAATCTCAACCCGAGCGTCGAGCAGCTCGCCGCGCACCTGCGCGACGGCGACATCCTCGTCGACTACTCCGGCGGCACCGGCATCCTGCTCGACCGCCTGCGGCTGCGGATCTTCGGCCGCGCCGTCGGCGCGATCGCCGTCGACGCGTCGGCGAAGTTCCTCCGCGTCGCGCAGGCGAAGTACAACGACGACCCGCTGTTCGCGGCGCGGCTGCTGCGCTACATCAAGGAGGAGAAGCGACTGCAGGCGCTCGACGAGGTGCTCGGGCCGGAGCTGATGGCGCGCGGCGTCGACGCGATCGCCGCCGTCAACGCGATCCATCTCTACCCCGATCTCGACGAGGTCGCCAGCGCCTGGGTGCGCGCGTTGAAGCCGGGCGGGCGCGTGTTCATCAACTCCGGCAACCTGCGCAACCCGCGCGCGAAGCCCGGGGAGTGGATCCTCGACGAGACGGTCTGGGTGATCAACGACCTCGCCGAGAGCCTCGTGCGCAGCGACCCCGCCTATGCCGCCTACCGGCCCGTGCTCGACGACCGCGAGCGGTTGCGCGAGCACCACGTCCACCGCGACCGTGTCTTCATGCACCCGCGCCCGCTCGAGCACTACACCGACGCGCTGACGCGCAACGGCCTGGAGATCGTCGACGTCAGCCAGGCGACGATCGTCGCGAACGTCAGCGAGTGGTTCGAGCTGATGACCGCCTACCACGAGGCCGTGCTCGGGTGGGTCGGCGGAACGAAGCGGATCGAGGGCGCGGAGCCGACGGCGGAGGCGGTCGAGGACCGCCTGCGGATCATGCGCCATGCGATCGACACGATCTTCGGCGGGCGAGAGTCGTTCAAGGCCTGCTGGACGTACATCACCGCGGCGAAGGCCGGCTGAGGCACGCCCGGCCACGACACCCGCCGGCGGCGCGAGTTCTTCTGCGCCGTCGGTCGATGTCGGGTTGACGCGCCGCCCCGCCGGGCGTAGTGTCGCGACCGGGAGAGACCGGTCGGTATCACCGAGCCCTACGCTGCCGTGCAGACGACGCACTCGACGCAATACGAGCGGATCGCCGGCAAGCTCGGAGCGGGTACGTGCGTCATCCTCGACGGGGCGACGACGACCGAGCTGCCGCATCTCAGCGACGCCGAGCACGCGCTCGACGAGCGGCTGTGGGGGACCCGCGCGCTCGTCGAGGAAGCGGGCGCCGTGCTCGACGTGCACCGCAGCTACGTCGACGCCGGCTGCGACGTCATCTCGACGAACACCTGGGGCCTGCCGAGCGCCCTGCTCGACGGCGTCGGCCCGGTCTGGAACAGCGCCGCGCCCGTGCACTGGATGGACCTCGCGCGGCGCGGCCTGCGGCTCGCCCGCCAGGCCGTGCAGGAGGGCGGCCGCGAGGACGACTGCGCGGTGGCGTTCTCGATCAACGGCGACGTCGACACCGGCGAGGGCGAGGGCCAGAGCACGGTCCGCCTACTCGCGCGCCTGTTCGCCGACGAGGCACCGGACCTGATCCTGCTCGAGACGCTGACCGTCGTGCGCCCGTCGCTGCTGGACACGGTGCAGCGGCTGCTCGACACCGGGCTGCCCGTCTGGCTGTCGTTCCGTCGCTGCCGGCACGGGCTGTGCAGCCTCTACGGCCAGCACTGGGGCGGGCCCGAGGGCGACAGCTTCGGCCGCGCCGCCGCGCGCTTCGAGCAGATGGGCGCCGCCGCGCTGATGATCAACTGCATCCCGCCCGACCACGTCGACGGGATGCTCTCCTACCTGCGCGACTTCACCGACCTGCCGCTCGGGGTCTATCCCAACCTCGGCTACTACACCGACGACGGCTGGCGCTTCGAGCCCGGCGTCGGCAGCGCCGAGTACGCGGCGATGGCGCTGCGCTGGCGCGAGGAGGGCGCCCAGATCGTCGGCGGCTGCTGCGGGGTCGGCCCCGCCCATGTGGCCGCCGCGCGTGAACGCCTGCAGGACACCGCAGCGGGCGACCGGCGGCGGGTGGCCGAGCTCCCGCCGACCGACCGGCTGCTGCCGGGCAGCCCGCCGGCGGCGCCCGCCTGGACGGACCGGCGCGGGCGCTCCGTGCATCCGCTCGCCTTCCCCGAGCTGACCCTCGACGCCGGCGTCGTGGCGCCCTCCAGCGGCAGCCTGATGGTCTGGCGCCACCTCTACGACGAGGCGATCGGCGCCCACCAGCGCTGCCTCGACATCGGCTGCGGCACCGGCCTGCTGGGCATCCAGCTCGCGCTCAACGGGGCGTCGCACGTGCGCGCGATCGACATCGACGAGCGCGCCGTGCGCAACACCGAGACCAATGCCCACCGCAGCGGCGTCGGCGACCGCATGACCGCCGCACGGATGGACGTCCTGCCGTGGGTGCCCGAGGAGCGCTACGAGGTGATCGTGGCCTGCGTCGAGCAGACGCCGGTCGATCCCGAGCAGCGCCTCGCCGGCCACCGCCCGCTGGACTACTGGGGCCGCACGCCGCTGGATCCCATCCTGTCCAAGCTCGCCGCGGCGCTCGCGCCCGAGGGCGTGGCGTACGTCATGCAGCTGTCGATCGTCTCCCAGCAGCGCACCGCCGAGCTGCTCGCGGCAGCCGGTCTGGAGGCGCAGGTCGTCGACTACCAGGTCATGCCGTTCGCACCCGAGCTCGCCGAGCAGCGCGCGCAGATCGCGATGGTCGAGGCGCTCAGCGACGCCTCGCACCTGCGCATCGGCGAGCGCGATCTGCTCGTCGCCTACCTGCTGGAGATCCGCCACCGCCGCCCGGCGGCGATCGGGGACGCCGAGGCCGGCGCGCTCGGCACCGCGTGATGGCCGCCGAGCTCGAGCGCCGGCTGGCGGCCCACGAGCGCGTCGCCGAGGCGGTCGCGGCGCTCGCCCAGCTGGGACCGGTGAGCCAGATCATCGACCGCGGGCCGGCGGCGGCGGCGCGGGCGGCCGACCTCGACCGCGTGGTCCTGAGCCGCATCGAGCACGGCACGCTCGTCGTCGAGCGGGTGCATGTCGCGGCCGATGCCGGCGCCGACCCGGGCCCGCTCGACGAGCTGCGCGCGACGCCGCTGCGGCTCGCCTACCCGCTGCTGGAGTGCGAGCTGCTGCGCCGCCGGGAGGCCCGGCTCGTGGCCGACATCGACCATGCCCAGCCGAGCCGCTATGCGTTCTTGACGACATTCGGCTGGCGCGCGTACCTCGCCGCGCCGATCGTCGTCGACGGCACGGTCGTCGGCTTCCTGCACGGTGATCGCGGCGCGGCTGCCGGGCCGCCGCTGGCACAGCTGGACGCCGACGCGCTGGAGCGCTTCGCGGCCGGCTTCGCGCTCGTCTACGAGCGCGCCGTCCTGCGCCGGCGCCTGCGCGACCAGCGCCGCGAGATCCGCCGCATCGCCTCCTGGGCGGAGGCCCGCACCGGCGAGCTGAGCGACGGCGTGATCGGCCTGTCGCGCGACCGGGCCGAGGCCGAGGAGCCCCGCGCCAAGGCGCCGGAGCTGCTGACCGAGGACGGCCTGGCCACGCACCTGACGGCGCGCGAGCTCGACGTCCTGCAGCTCATGGCCGAGGGCAAGACGAACGGCGACATCGCCCGGGCGCTGTTCGTCTCGCAGGGCACGGTGAAGTTCCACGTCAAGAACATCCTGCGCAAGATGCAGGCCTCCCACCGCGCCGCCGCCAGCTCGCGCTACCTGCGCCAGACGCGTCACGACCGCTCGGCCGACGCGACTCCCACCCTTCGATAGGGCAAGACCCTCCCCACGGGGG
>JBBSQG010000191.1:0-6107 GCA_038258125.1 Solirubrobacterales bacterium | reverse complement strand
GCGGCGATGCGGACGTCGAGCGGCAGCGTCGGCATCCCATATCGAGGCACCGCGGCGCCGGTGACGAAGCGCCACTCGCGCCGGATCGGCGCGCCGCCCGAGGTGGTGACGCTCACGCTCGCGGTGTAGGCCGTGCGGGCGGCCAGCGGGGCGCGCGCGATGAGGAAGCGCCCGGCGTCGACCACGGGCACCGGTCCGGCCGGACCCGTCAGCGACGCGAAGTCGACCGAGACCAACGGCGCCTTCGTGAACAGCATGAGGTAGGGCCCGGTCTGCGTGCCGGTCCGGATCCCGATGCCGGCGCCCGGGGTGAAGAGGGCCCCGTCCGGGGAGAGCTCGGCCGCGACGAGCGTCGGTGGCACGCCCGTCGCGTTCGGGCCGGGATAGGTGAGCAGATCGGCGTCCTGGGATCGCAGCCCCGACACGGTGTCGAGGCAGATGAACGTCGACTCCTGTCCGTAGCCGGTCCGCCGCAGCGCCGGGTTGAGGACCTGGGCCAGGTGAACCGGGCCGTTGGCCCAAGGGTTGGGGGCAAACCAGCCGGTGGCGGAGAGCACCGAGCGCCGCGCCGCCGCGGCGCCACGGGCGGTGTAGCCGGGGTTGGACCGCGTCTCGCCATGCGCGTTGGCGCGATCCCATCCGCCGTTGAGGGCCATGTAGTGCGCGTGCAGCTGGCAGCCGGCCGTCAGCCGGCGATCCTCGACGACCGCGGGGATGCCGTTGGCCACGCGCAGCTGGTTGATGCTCGCGATCGCCTGCGCGGAGGTCTTCGCCGAGGCGGCTCCGGCGTGGACCAAGAGCACGGCCAGGGCCGTCGCGACGGCGCCGACATGCCGCAACGCGACGGCTGCTCGGCGCGGGGCGGGCGGCATCGGCGCGGACCCTACTTGCCGGCTCGCCGGAGATCTGCAGGATTGCCGTCGCGCCGGCGGCGGCGGTGGGTGACGTGGACGACGACGGATAATCGGACGTGCGATGTCGGCACCCACGCGCTACGCCCACAACGGCGACGTCAACCTCGCCTACCAGGTGCATGGCGAGGGCCCGCTGGACCTGCTGTTCGTCTGCGCGTACATCAACCACGTCGAGCACGTCTGGGAGCACCCGGGGATGGCGCGCTTCTTCGCGCGCCTGGCCCGCTTCGCGCGGCTGATCCTCATGGACCGCCGCGGGTCGGGGCTGTCCGACGACGGCGAGCTCGGCATCGACAACGAGGTCGACGACGTGCGCGCGGTGCTCGATGCGGCGGGCAGCGAGCGCGCGGCGCTGTTGTCCTACACCGCCGGCGGGCCGCTGGCGGCGACGTTCGCGGCCCGCTGCCCGCAGCGCGTCAGCCACCTCGTGCTCTACGCGAGCACGCTCTGCGCGGTCGGCGACGACGACCTGCCCTGGCTGCCCGCCGCGGCCGAACGCACCGCGCGCTTCGACGGCATCCTCGACCGCTGGGGCCAGGGCACGAACCTCGACGCGCTCGCGCCGAGCGAGGCCGACGACGAGCAGCTGCGCACCTGGTTCGCGCGGCTGGAGCGGCTCGCCGCCAGCCCCGGCCGGATGCGCCAGCTGATCGCCGCCGCCGCGAAGATCGACCCGCGGCCCGAGCTGGCGGCGATCGATGTGCCGACGCTCGTCCTGCACCGCGCCGGTGACGTGTTCATCGACCCGCGCCACTCGCGCGAGTACGCCCGCCGGATCGCCAGTGCGCGCCTGGTCGAGCTGCCCGGCGCCGATTCGCTGCCGAGCGCGGGCGACAGCGATGCGCTGCTAGGCGAGATCGAGGAGTTCCTGACCGGCACGCGGCGCGGCGCCGAGCACGAGCGCGCGTTGCTGACCGTGCTGTTCAGCGACATCGTCGCCAGCACCGAACAGGTCGCGCAGCTCGGGGACAAGCGCTGGCGCGACCTGCTCGGCGCCTACGAATCAGACCTGCGTGCCACGCTGCGGCACTTCGACGGCGACGTCATCGAGCGCGCCGGCGACGGCTTCGTGGCGGCCTTCGCCGGCGCGCCGAGCCGGGCGGTGCGCTGCGCGGTGGCGCTGCGCGACGGCGCGGCCGGCCACGGGGTGCGGGTCCGCCTCGGCCTGCACACGGGTGAGTGCGAGATCACCGCCGACGGCATCACCGGGATGGCCGTGCACATCGCCGCGCGTGTCGGCGCGCTCGCCGAGGCCGGCGAGATCCTGGCCTCGGGGACGACGTACGGAACGATCGTCGGGTCGGGTCTGGAGTTCGACTACCGCGGCGAGCACCGCCTCAAGGGCGTGCCGGGGCGCTGGCCGCTGTTCGCGCTCCAAGCCTGACGAGCCGGGCCATCGTGTCGCCAAAGGTGCGGATATCGCGCCTTTGGCGACAGGACCGTGCGTTACGGCAGCCGGCAGACGAACGCCACCTGCTGGACCGGCGTGCGGTAGTGGCGGCGCATGTACGTGTCGATCCCCGCCTCCTGGTGGTCGAACAGCGCCTTCGCCTGACGACGGCTCATCGCGCCCGACCGCACGCCCTGGTCGTCGCGCTTGAAGAGGATCGTGCGCAGCGCCTCGCGCGACGCCGTCGCCGTCATCCCGGCGCGCGCGGCGATCGCGATCGGCGTCGTGCCGCTGTCGCGCAGCGCGCGGTAGCGCTGGGCGCTCATCCCGAAGATCTCCGGCGCATGGCGCGGGATCGCGGGCGTGTGGTAGACGTGAAACAGGACGTGGCGGGCGAGGTGTGCCTGGGTGAGCATGTCGCGCGCGCGCTGGCGCAGCGCCCGCTTCAGCCGCCCCGAGGCGGTCCGCAGGCGCGGCGCCACAAGCTTGTCAGCGAGTGCCCGCCGGCTGCGGTAGCCGCGCTTGGCGGCGAACTGGCCCAGCGTGCGGCGGTCGTCCAGCCAGGCGGCGACCTCGGCCCGGTCGGTCCCGAGCAGCGAGTACAGGCGCGCCTCGTCAAACGGCGCCCAGCTGGACATGACCCACTCCGACCGCGGCAGCCAATCGCCGCGCGCGCCCTTGGGAGCATGGCTGTCGGCTGCCTGGGCGGCCGCGGGGAAGAGCGTGAGGGCTGCGAGGGTGGCGAGCAGCAGGCGGCGGGGCATGGCGGGCTCCTGGCGAAGAGAGGCGGTCACTCCTCCCAACGACATCCCGCGCGCGAACGCCTCGCCACCCTGGGTGGCGTCCTCGCACACCCCGCGGCGCCCACTAGTGGATGCGGCCGCAGAACTAGCGGACGGGTCCGCTACATCCGGCTCCAGTCCCCGCGCGCGCGCACGAAGCGCACGAGCACGCCCGCCCAGTCGGCGATCCCGGCGTAGAGATGACCGACCGGGCCGGTCACGATCCACGCGGCGAGCACCACGTGCGGGGGACGACGACTGCGCACGGTCCTGACGATAAGGTGGAACGCATGCCCACCGCAGTCACCACCACCGTCACCGAGCTGCCCGAGTCGCGCGTGAGCGTCGACGTCGAGGTCGCCGCGGAGGAGATCCAGCGCTCGCTGGAGTCCCAGGCGCGCAAGCTCGGTCGCGAGATGAAGGTCCCCGGCTTTCGCACCGGCAAGATTCCGCCGGCCATCGTCATCCAGCGGATCGGGCGCGAGCCGATCCTCGACGAGGCGGTCCGTGACCGCCTGACCGACTGGTACATGAAGGCCGTCGACGAGTCGGGCATCGCGCCCGTCGGCGACCCCGATGTCGACCTCGGCAAGCTGCCCGACGAGGGCAAGCCGCTGACGTTCTCCTTCGAGGTGGGCGTGCGCCCGAGCGCGACGCTCGGCACATACCGCGGGCTGAAGGTCGTCAAGCGCGAGCCGGCGGCCGATCCCGAGGCCGTCGACGACCAGATCGAGGAGATGCGCGAGCGCTTCTCGCGGCTGGAGCCCGTCGATCGCCCGGCCGCCAACGGCGACTTCGTCACGCTGGACTTCGTGGGCACGATCGACGGCGAGCCGTTCGAGGGCGGCGAGGGTCGCGACCAGCTCGTCGAGGTCGGCGCCGGCCGCCTCATCCCGGGCTTCGAGGAGGGTCTCGTCGGCGTAGCCGCCGGCGAGGAGCGGACCGTCGATGCCCAGTTCCCCGACGACTACGCCGCCAAGCATGTCGCCGGCAAGCCGGCCCAGTTTCAGTTCAGCGTCAAGGAGGTCAAGCACAAGGACCTCCCCGAGCTCGACGACGACTTCGCCTCCGACGCGGCGGGTCACGACACGATCGAGGAGCTGCGCGAGTCGATCGCCACCGAGCTGCTCGAGCATGACAAGTCGCGTGTCGAGGCCGAGTTCCGCGCCGGCGCCCTGGACGCGGTCGTCGGGGAGGCGACGGTCGACGTGCCCGCGCCGCTGGTCACCGCGCGCGCCAAGGAGCTGCTGGACCGCATGATCCACTCGCTCGGCCACCAGGGGATCACCAAGCAGGCCTATCTGCAGATCTCGGGCAAGACCGAGGACGAGCTGATCGAGGAGTCAAAGCCCGACGCCGAGCTGGCGCTGCGCCGCGAGGCGGTCCTCGCCGCGGTAATCGAGGCCGAGCAGATCGAGCCGACCGACGCGCAGCTGCTCGACGCGCTCGAGGACACCGCGACGCGCGAGCAGACCTCGCGCCAGAAGCTGCTGGACCGCCTGCGGCAAGCCGGCCGCGTGGACATGCTCATCAAGGAGGTCGCCGCCGAGCAGGCGATCGACCTCGTCGTGACGACGGCCGTGCCGATCGCGCCCGACGAGGCACCGGCCGAGCCGGCGGCCAAGAAGTCGGCGGTCAAGAAGCCGGCGGCCAAGAAGCCCGCCGCGAAGAAGGCAGCGGCGAAGAAGTCCGCGCCGGCGAAGAAGCCGGCCGCCAAGCAGGAGTTGCCGGACAAGCTGCTGCCCGAGCGGGGCGAGCTGTGGACCCCCGGCAGCGACGCCGCCGCCGCCAAAGAGAAGCTCTGGACACCGGACAGCTGAGCTTCGCGGGGGGCGTCGTCGCCCCCGCGCCGATACGCGTCGGGGCCTTCCGGACGCGAGTGGGGCGGTTGGTACGCTGCCCCGGCAGGGATTCTCACGATGACGACTAACTGAAGCGAGGACCATGAGCCCCCTTGTCCCGATGGTGGTTGAGCAGACGTCGCGAGGCGAACGCGCCTTCGACATCTACAGCCGGCTGCTCAACGAGCGCATCGTCTTCCTGGGGACACCCGTGGACGACCAGATCGCCAACCTCGTCGTCGCTCAGTTGCTGCACCTGGAGTCCGAGGATCCCGACAAGGACATCTCGCTGTACATCAACTCGCCTGGCGGCTCGGTCTACGCGGGCCTGGCGATCTACGACACGATGCAGTTCATCAAGCCCGACGTGTCGACGATCTGCGTCGGC
The DNA here is from genome assembly GCA_038258125.1 of Solirubrobacterales bacterium. Lineage (GTDB taxonomy): Bacteria > Actinomycetota > Thermoleophilia > Solirubrobacterales > Solirubrobacteraceae > CADCVQ01. The sequence goes on along the minus strand of JBBSQG010000191.1, from coordinate 792 downwards.
ATCGCGATGTCGATGGGCGCGCTGCTGCTCGCCGGTGGCGCCGACGGCAAGCGCATGGCGCTGCCCAACGCCAAGATCCTCATCCACCAGGTCTCCAGCGGCTTCCAGGGCCAGGCGACGGACATCGAGATCCACGCCAAGGAGATCATCGACATCCGCCAGCGGCTGGACCACATCATCGCCGAGCACACCAAGCAGCCCTACGAGAAGGTTCGCACCGACACCGAGCGCGATTACTTCTTGAGTAGCGAAGAGGCCAAGGAGTACGGCATCATTGACCGGGTGATCTCCCAGCACTGAGTGGCTGGCAGGACCATGGCGCGACCGACCGATTCCAACGAACAGCTTCTCTGCTCCTTCTGCGGCAAGTCCCAGCGCCAGGTCAAGAAGCTGATCGCGGGCCCGGGCGTCTACATCTGCGACGAGTGCATCGATCTCTGCAACGAGATCATCGACGAGGAGCTCACCGCTCCGCCGTCGTTCGACATCGAGTCGCTGCCCAAGCCGCGGGAGATCTACGACGTGCTCGACGAGTACGTCGTCGGGCAGGAGGAGTCCAAGCGCACGCTCTCCGTAGCGGTCTACAACCACTACAAGCGCGTGCAGATGATGCAGGCGGATGACAGCGATATCGAGCTGCAGAAGTCCAACATCCTGCTGCTCGGACCGACCGGCTGCGGCAAGACGCTGCTCGCCCAGACGCTGGCCCGGATCCTCAACGTGCCGTTCGCCATCGCCGACGCCACGGCACTGACGGAGGCCGGCTATGTCGGAGAGGACGTCGAGAACATC
>JBBSQG010000190.1:0-6140 GCA_038258125.1 Solirubrobacterales bacterium | reverse complement strand
GCCAGGACGAGCAGCAGCATCGAGAAGACGAAGAAGTTCAGGTACGAGAAGAAGCGCACGTAGCCCGCGTCGGAGGCGATGTAGCTGATCGAGTACAGGTGGATCAGCGTCGAGACGCCGGAGACGACGAGGATCATGAAGACCGACAGCGGGTCGACGAGCAGCGCCAGCTGGGCGTCGAGGCCGGTCGAGCTCGCGTAGTCCCAGGCGACGGCGACGACCTGCTTGTGCTCGTGGTCCTGGCCGTTGAGCGCGATCAGCGTCGCAACCGCCGAGGCGAAGGAGAGCGCGAGCGCGGCGGTGCCGAGGTACCCAGCGCCGCGGCCCGGCAGCCGGCGGCCGGCGAGCGACACCGCCAGGCAGCCCGCGAGCGGGAACAGCAGCGTGCACCAGGCGAAGAGCTTGACCGCGGTCATCCCTGCAGCTCCTGCAGCTCGTCGACGTCGATCGGCAGCCGGCGGCGGTGCATCGCGACGATCACGCCGAGGCCGACCGTGACCTCGCAGGCGGCGACGACCATGACGATTATCGCGAAGATCTGGCCGTCGTGGTTGCCGTGCATGCGGCTGAACGCGATCAGCGCGAGGTTGGCGGCGTTGAGCATGAGCTCGAGGCAGAGCAGGATCACGAGCGGGCTGCGGCGCGTGAGCACGCCGGCGGCGCCGATCGTGAAGATCAGCGCGGAGACGGCGAGAAACCAGCCGATGTCCACTTAGCGCTCCTGCTCCGGCTCAGCGGCGTCGGGCGCGGACGGCTGGCTCGGGGCGGGCTCGCTCGCGGCGGCGACCGCGGCAGGCTCGGGAGCGGCGGGCCCGGCCTCGGCCGCTTCGGTGGCGGCGCTCCTGGGCAGCGCGTGCGGCCCGCCGACGCTCTCGGCCATCGTGCCCGTGTAGGCCGGGCGCAGCAGGTCCATCGCGCTGTAGCGCGCCTGCTCCTCGGCGGCGCTGAGCCCACCGCGGCGGCGCGCCAGCACGACGGCGCCGACGGCGGCGATCAGCAGCAGGAAGGAGGCGACCTCGAAGGCGACGAGGAACTTCGTCAGCAGCAGCGTGCCGATCTCGGCCGGCGAGCCGAAGCTCGCCGGCACCGGCGTGCCGGGCGAGTCGATGAGCTTCAGGCCCGAGCCGAGCGTCGCCACGCACAGCTCGACGAACAGCAGGCCGCCGAAGACGGCCGACGCGAGCTTCAGGTTGCGGCCGGCGCGCGGGCCGAGCGGCTCGTCCTGACCGCCGATGTAGGCGACGACGAAGACGTAGAGCACCATGACGGCGCCCGCGTAGACGACGACCTGCGCCGCAGCGACGAATTCCGCGCGCAGCAGCAGAAACAGCGCCGCCAGGCACAGCAGATGCGAGACGAGCGCCAGGACCGAGTAGAACGGGTTGCGCACGGCCACCACCCCGATCGCCCCCGCCACGGCCCCGATCCCGGCCACGAAGAACAGCACCTCTCCCATGAAGCGCGCAATCTATTGGACCCTCGTCCGTCGGGGAACCCGCCTCCGTACCCGCGAGGGCCAGCCGGTACCGTCGTTGCCCATGGGTCGCGAGTCCGCCAGCTACTTCCTGTCGGTTCCCGCCGAGTTCGAAGAGGCGCTGATCGTCGCGCTGCGCGAGGGCGGCGCGGAGCCGATCGGCGCCCAGCACACCTGGATCGAGCTGCGGGTGCGCGATCCCAACCGTTACTGGATCGACCTGCGCGTGCACCGCGCGCCCGAGTCGCTGCTGGAGATCCGCATCGCGCTGACCAACGACGAGTGGTCGATCCGCAGCCCGCTCGAGGCGGCGTTCGGCGCCCTGCCGGCGGGCGTGGCGCAGCAGCCCCTGCGCGACGAGGACGGCGCCGAGCTCGGTGCTCCGGCGCACGGCGGCTGGTCACTGCGCCTGGAGGAGGACTACGGCCGCCGGCGCGCGGAGTTCGTGGCCCGCGTCGGCGACATCAACGCGCCGATCTCCGCCGATCACGTCTATATGTACATCCACCAGACGGGCATGCGCCGCGACGACGACCTCGAGCTCGAGTGGCTTCGCGAGCGCGAGATCACGCGCATCGAGCAGATGTGGGAGGGCGAGCCGCAACTGCCGCCCGAACACCCCGACAACCTCACCGGGAGTTGAGCGCTCAAGCGGCGTGCTCTCGTTTGCCTATGCCGCCGGGGTGATGTCCGTCAGCGAGAAGTCCTCACCGCGGTAGAGCAGCGGCTCACCGGACACGGCCGCGAGCGCGTAGGAGAAGCAGTCGCCGAAGTTCAGGCCGGCGCGGTGGCGCCCCTTCCCGTAGCGCCGCCACGCGGCGCGAGCGACGTGGACTTGCTCAGCGTCGACGGCCATGCACGCGACCGATGCACGATGGATGAGCAGGTCCAGCTCGCGTCCGCCTGCTTCGCCGCGCCGCGCCTCGATGACGATCGCGCTCTCCAGCAGTGTTGCCGCGGAGACGAGGCGCCGAGGATCGGCTTCGATGGCCTCCGTGAACCTGCGCCGGTCGGGCTCGTCCAGCAGGATCGCAATCAGCGCCGACGAGTCGAGGACCATCAGCGCGGAATGCCGTGTTCGTCGTACCCGAGGATCTCGTCCTCGGAGCGATCGTCGAGCAGCGGCAGTGCGGCGCACCGCACCGCGATCTCGTTGAGCTCGTCGGCCAGCCGACGAGCGCTGCGGCGCGCTCGGACCCGCTCCAACCGCTCCCGCACCGCGGTCGTGACGGCGCGCGTGAGGCTCTCGCCGGTTTCGGCGGCGAGCTCGCGTGCGAGCCGGTCCGCCTCGGCGTCTTTGATGTTGAAGGTCACCCCAGGGAGTGATAGCAGACGCTGGTACAGACTCAACTCCTCGCCGCGAACGCACGAGCTGTGGCGCACAGTACCTGTGACTCTGCGTTACGCTGCGATGCATGAAGAACATCACCGTCTCCGTGCCCGACGGCGTCTATCGCGACGCGAGGATCCGAGCCGCGGAGCAGGGGCGATCGGTCAGCGCGCTCGTCGCCGACTTCCTGGCGTCGCTCTCCGGGAGCGCAGCTGAGTTCGCCAGGCTCGAGGCGCAGCAGCGCCAGATCCAGGACGAGATCTCGCGCTTCAACGCCGGCGACCGGCTGGGGCGCGACGACGTCCACGAGCGTGCGATTCGTTGACACGAACATCCTGCTCTACGCGATCTCCCGGGAACCGCAGGAGCAGGGCAAGGCAGCGCGCGCGAACGACGTTTTTGGCGGCGGCAGCCTGGCGCTGTCCGTCCAGGTTCTGCAGGAGTTCTACGTCCAGGCGACGCGCGTCAGCCGCCCGGATCCACTCTCTCATCGCCAAGCGGTGATGCTCGTCGAGTCCTTCCGGCGCTTCCCGGTCGCGGACATCACGACGGATGTGATGCTCGCGGCGTGCGCCACACGCGAGCGCTTCCAGCTCTCCTACTGGGACGCGGCGATCCTCGAGGCGGCCCGTTCGCTGGGCTGCGACATCGTCCTCTCCGAGGATCTCGGCGACGGCCAGGACTATGCAGGCGTGCGCGTCGAGAACCCATTCCGCGGCATCTGACCACGCTCGAATGCGCGGTTCCTACTCGCCCTCGCCGCGCAGCGGCGTGCGCTCCAGCGGCTCGTCGAGCAGCATCTCCTTCGTGAAGATCAGGTCGTTGCGGTTGTAGGCTGACATCTCGTAGTCGTGGCCCATCGTGATCGCGTCGAACGGGCAGGCGACCTCGCAGTAGCCGCAGAAGATGCAGCGCGCGAGGTTGATCTCATAGACGGCGGCGTAGCGCTCGCCAGCGGAGACACGGTTCTCCGGCGTGTTCTCGGCGGCGACGACGCGGATGCAGTCCGCCGGGCAGGCGGCGGCGCACAGCGAGCAGCCGACGCACTTCTCCAGGCCGGTGTCCTCGAAGCGGTGCAGGCGATGGCGGCCGCGGAAGCGCGGGTAGACGGGCACCTTCTCCTCGGGGTAGGAGATCGTCTTCGGGCCCTCGATGAGGCGCGCCATCGTCGTCTTCAGCCCGCGCAGCGTCTCGCCGAACGCGCGGTACGTGCCGCCGGCGGCGCCCGGCTGCGGGGCGCGCTGCACGACGAGCATCTCGTCTCCGGGAGTCCAGGTCATGAGTGGTTCCTCCTGTAGGGGATCACGAGACTGCCACCACCACGATTGCGGTCACCAGAGCATTCAACGTCGCCAGCGGCAGCAGGACCTTCCAGCCGAAGCTCATGAGCTGGTCGTAGCGCAGACGCGGCAGCGTCGCGCGGATCCAGACGAAGAAGAAGACGAATAGGAAGATCTTGCCCAGGACCACGAACGGGTCCAAGAAGCCGGGCGGATCGACGAACGGCAGCTGCCAGCCGCCGAGGAACATCGTCACCGCGATGCCCGAGACGACGAGGATGTTCACGTACTCGGCGAAGAAGTACGCCGCGAACTTCGAGCCGCCGTACTCGGTGTTGTAGCCGGCGACGAGCTCGGCGTCGGCCTCGGGCAGGTCGAACGGGGCGCGGTTGGTCTCGGCGAAGGCCGAGACCGTGAAGATCAAGAAGCCGACGAACTGCGGCACGATGTACCACGTGCCGCTCTGCGCCTCGACGATCGACGGCAGCGACAGCGAGCCGGCCATCATGATGACGCCGACGAGCGACAGGCCCATCGCCACCTCGTAGGAGATGAGCTGCGCGGCGGCGCGCATCGCGCCGAGGAACGAGTACTTCGAGCCGCTCGCCCAGCCGCCGAGCATGAGCCCGTAGAAGGCGATCGCGCCGAACGCGAAGACGTAGAGCACGCCGATCCCGACATCGAGGCCGTAGAGCCCGACCTCCTGGCCGAAGATGTTCGCGACGTCGCCGAACGGCAGGATCGCAAACGCGGCGAGCGCGGTGAGCAGCGAGATGACCGGCGCCAGCGCGTAGAGGAAGCCGACCGCCGTCGAGGGCTGGAAGGGCTCCTTCGTGGCGAGCTTGATGATGTCGGCCAGCGGCTGGGCCATGCCGAACGGGCCGACGCGGTTGGGCCCGTAGCGATGCTGGAAGCGGCCGAGCAGCTTGCGCTCGGCGAGCAGCACGATCGGCACGATCTGGACCGCGACCGCGAACAGGACCACCGACTTGATGATCTGCACGTACCACTGCTCGGTGTAGCCGACGAGCCCGACGATCGTGGTGCTCACTGCGGCGCGACCTCCACCAGGCCGTCGCCGTCCAGCTCGGACGCCGAGCCCTCGGCGATCCCCTCCTCGAGGAACACCGAGCCCTCGGGCACCGCGCTGCGCAGCACCGCGGTGGCGTCGACGCTGCCGGTGGCCGAGCCGACCGCGACGCGGCCGCCGTGGCTGATGCCCAGGCGCGCGGCATCGGCGGGGTTCAGCTCGGCACGCTGACCGTGGCGCAGGAACTTCAGCGCCGGCGACAGCTCGACGTCGCGCGCCGCCCAGATCGAGCGGTACCGGCCCAGGCGCAAGGTGCCGTTCGGCGTGGGCGCGTGGGGCGGAACCTCGAGGCCGAACGGGCCGGTGTCGGCGGCCGGCCAGCCGGCGGCGGCCGGTCGCGCGGGCCAGCGCACGCCGCGCCCGCCGAGCTCGTCGAGCGTCAGCCCGGCGTAGAACGGGACGGCCTCGAAGAGACGCGCCGAGGCCATCGGCCCGCTGAGCACGGCGAGGTCATGTCCGAGGCGGGCGCTGAGGTCGGCGATGACGTTCCACTCGGCCCGCACCGCGTCGGGCCGCGCGATCGCCGGGCGCAGGCGTTGCACGCGCCCGTCGACGTTCGTGATCGTGCCCTCCTTCTCGGCGTCGGACTCGACCGGGAAGACGATCGTGGCGAAGTCCCACAGCCCCTCGCTGAGGAAGTCGGCGTGCGCGATGACGGTCTGCGTGCGCTCCAGCGCCGCACGCCAGGTGCGCCGGCCGGGCAGGTCGCGCAGCGGATCGACTCCCAGCAGATACAGCGCGTCGAGCTCGCCGGCCGCGCCGGTGGCGCCGATCGCGGCGCTGTCGAGGCCGACCGGGCTGACCGGCGCGAGGCCGGGGCCGGCGTTGGGCAGCACGCCGGCCTCGCGCAGGCCGCGACCGTTGGGGCTGGCCGGCAGCTCGATCAGGCCGGCGCCGTCGTGGTCGACCGCGATCGTGCGGCCGGCGACGTTCAGCAGCGCGCGGGCGGCGGGCTCGCCGCGCTGG
>JBBSQG010000189.1:0-6141 GCA_038258125.1 Solirubrobacterales bacterium | reverse complement strand
GCGGCGAACCAGGGACGCGAGAGCAGGAAGCCCGACAGCACGAAGAACAGGACGACGCCGAGGCGCAGCTCGTGGACGGCGTAGTCGCCGACCGTCGAGCGATCCGTCGCGCTCGGCTTGGGCATCGTGTACAGCCATCCGTGGAAGACGAAGATCGACAGCGCGGCAAGTCCGCGCAGGCCGTCCAGCGATGCCAGCCGCCGGTCGTGATTCGTGTGCGAGGCGTCCGCCGTCGGCGTGACGTCGGGCGCTTGCATGATCGCCACCGATGCTACCCGGCGCGCCCCGCGCCCACGCCGCGTGGCAGGATGGAGACGATGAGCCGCGCCACCCACAAGCGCTGGGTGCAGCATTCCAACGAGGTCCTGCGCGCGGCCGGCCTGCGCACGAGCGCGGGCCGCGCCGCCGTCGTGGAGCTGCTCGGACGCCAGACCTGCCTGCTGACCGCCCAGGAGATCGCCGACCAACTGCGCGAGGACCGCAGCGCCGGCTCGACCGCGACGGTCTACCGGGCGCTGGAGACACTGCACGAGCTGGGCCTCGTGCGCCGCTTCGACGCGGAGGGCATCGCCCGCTACGAGCCGGTCGACCCGTCGGGAGAGCACCACCACCACATCGTGCTCGAGGAGACCGGCGACGTCGTGCCGTTCGACGACGCCGAGCTGGAGCGCGCGATCGCCGGCATCGGCAAGCGTCTCGGGCTGATCGTCACGAGCCACGACATCATCCTGCGCGGCCGGCTGATCGACGAGCCGCCCGAGTCCGACTAGGACTGCTACTGGGGCGAGATCGGCGAGCGGTGGGGGTCTTGCGAATCGCGTGCGCGGGCGTCACGTAAATCGCAAGACCCCCCGACGCGGGAAGTCCGGCGCTGACAGCGCGCGTGCAGTGAGCAGGAGGGCTGATCGGCGAGGCGAACGCCTGGGATCATGCGCCACCGCCCCCTGCACGTCGCCCTGAGCTCCTTCGCCGAGGAGGCCGCCGCGCAGCTCGCCGAGGCGACCGCCGACGGCGCCGAGGTCCCCTTCGAGATCATCGAGTCGCGCGGGGCCCGCCGCGACACGCCGCTGTACTGCTACCGCCCGCTGACCGAGTCGTTCATCCGCGATCGCAAGGGGGAGCTCGAGCGCCTGGCCACCTACCCGGCCGCGGTGCGCGTGCTCGCCGCGTTCGAGGGCATCGGCGACTACCTGCGCGAGCAGTCCGAGCCGCGCGTGCCCGACGAGCCGCGCGAGCGTGCCGACATCGCCTTGCGGGTCTTCATCAGCCGCCTGTTCAGCGAGGCGACGGAGTTCGTCGTCACGTCCGAGCGCTTCGATCGTGCCTACGACGAGCTCGAGGACGCGCTGCTGGAGGGGCGCGCGGAGGCGGTTGTCGTGGCGCCGATCCTCGGCCTGCAGATCGAATCCGAGGAGGTGCCGCTCGGCCAGGGCCTGTCGCTGATCCGCGGCGAGGCGCTGCCCGACGCACCGGCCGAGGCGATCTGGTCGGGGGCTGGGAACGAGCCCGCCGTGCTCGCCTGTCTGACGCTCACCGGCGACCCCGGCGCGTCCGCGCCCCTCGTCGAGGCGAGCGTGCGCTTCCGTCGCCTGCTGTCGGCGCTGCGCCTGTACGACCCGCTGCGCGTCGCGCTCGGTCCGGTCGGGTGGGAGCGCAGCGGTGCGGGTCGCTGGTCGCTGGGTGCGCTGGGCACCGGCGGTCGTCCGAACGGGGTGCTGCTGATCGCCGAGCCGGCTGAGGACGAGCTGCGCGCGTTCTGCAACCTCGTCGCGCGGCGCACGCCGCGCTCGGGTGAGCTGGCGTGGGCGCTGCGGCGCTTTGAGCTGGGGTGCGAGCGCGCGAGCGCGTTCGAGACGCTGACCGACCACCTGCTCGCACTGCGCGCGCTGCTGGAGCCCGAGGGTCCGCAGAGCGGCCGTCTGGCGGGCCGCATCGCCGCGCTCTGCGCGACGCCCGAGCAGCGCCTGCCCGTCACCGAGCGGATGGCGCACGCCGTCTCACTGGAGCGTTCGATCATCACCGGCCTGGCGCCGTCGGACGGCGGTCTCGAGAAGCTGCTCGCCGAGGTCACGGCGCACCTGCGCGCGCTCTTGCGCGACGTGCTCTGCGGGCACCTGGACGCCGACCTGCGTGGGCTCGCCGACCGCCTGCTCGCCGAGGACGGCGCGGCGGCCTGAGGGCCGGTCAGGCTCCGGCGAAGCCGCGCTGAAGTAGGGCGTGCGCAGCGAACGGAGGGCTGGCTCAAGCGGTTGGAGCAAGACGCGCCGCTAACCGGCGAGATACCGGTACAGCACGAGCAGCCCGTCGATGTCCTGCACCTCGCCGTCCAGGCGCGGGACGACGATCGGATCGGGCTCTTCGAGCTCTGACTTCAAGCGCTCGATCGCCGCGGCATGGCGGGCCGCGAGCGTCTGGAGATCCTGGGAGCTCGCCGCGACCTTGGCGGCCAGCGCGTCGCCGAGCTCGTCGCGCAGCTGCGCGACGATCACGCCCGGGTCGGTCAGCTCGTCGTCGCTGAGCACCGCGGCGCGATTGACGATCAGCCCGCCGAACGGCAGTCGCGCCTCGCGCAGCTTCTGGTGAAAGAAGATCGCCTCGGCGACCGGCTCGCGCTCGGGCGAGGCGACGATGAGGAACGTCGTGTCCGGATCGGAGAGCAGCGCCTTGACGGCCGCGGCACGCTCGCGGAAGCCGTCGATCAGAGCGCCCATCGACCGCAACAGCACAGACACGTCGTCGAGCAGGTTCACGCCTGTGAGCTTCTTGAGGATCCCGAAGACGACGCTGCTCCCCGCACCGAGCAGCCGCCCCGCGATCCCGGTCGGGACGAGGAAGAGCTTCAGCGCGCGGCCCTCGAAGAAGTCCGTCAGGCGGTCGGGCGCGTCGAGGAAGTCCAGCGCGTTGCGCGACGGTGGCGTGTCGAGCACGATCGCGTCGTAGCCACCGTCGCGGTGCAGCTCGTAGAGCTTGGCGACGGCGCTGAACTCCTGCGACCCTGCGATCGCGTTCGACAGCTGGGCGTAGATGCGGTTGCCGAGCACGTCGTCGCGTGTCGCCGCGTCGGGGGCGAGCTTGGCGATCAGGCCGTCGAAGGTCGCCTTGGGGTCGAGCATCATCGCCCACAGCTCGCCGCGCATCTCGATGCCGTGCGCCTGGAGCACGGCCGCATCGACGATCCGCGGCTCGTTGCCGAGCTCCTCCAGACCGAGCGAGTCGGCCAGCCGCTTCGCGGGGTCGATCGTGACGACGGCGACGCGCTGGCCGGACGCCGCGAGGCCGAGCGCGAGCGCCGCCGAGGCGGTCGTCTTGCCGACGCCGCCGGAGCCGGCGACGATGCAGATCCGCTTGCCCGCGAGGCGATCGCCGATGCCGTGCGGGCCGGCGCCGTGTGTCACAGCTGCGCCGCCAGCTCGTCGGCCAGGCGCTCGATCTCCGGGCCGCCCGGATGCAGCGGCAGGCGCGCCGGCGTGAGATCGGTCAGCTTCTTCAGGCGGGCGAGCTGTGCGCGCTGGCGCAGCGCGCGGCGGTGGCCGCGCAGCGCGCGCGCGACCGCCGGATGCTCGGCGTGCGCCTGCAGCCGCGTCGCCTCGCGCGGGCTGAAGCGATCGGGGTCCAGCGCGTTGGCGACGACGCGCTCCAGCGGGAGGCCCATGCGCTCCTGCAGCGTCGCGCGCAGCGCACCCGTCTCGGTCACCGCGAGCTCTTCTGCTCGCGCGACCGCGATCACCGCGATCTGCTCGGGATCGGACAGCATCGCGTCGATGATCCTGCCCTGGCGTGCGACCGGCCCGGTGCCGGCCGCCGCCGCGAACGGCCGCGGTGCGCTCAGCCCCGCGACGCCGTGGCCGGTGGCGGGCGCGTCGACGACGACGAGGTCGTAGGCGTCGGCGCCGGGCGTGCGGCGGTCGAGCTGGGCGAGCTCCCAGAGCTTGCCGACGGTCAGCAGTTCGCGCATGCCCGGCGTCGCCGCCGCGACCATCGCGAAGGCCTTGCTGCGGATCAGCACCTGGGCGACCGCGCCGGACGGCAATTGGTCGCGCAGGTACTCCTCCAGCGCATCCTGCGGGTCGATGGAGATGTGAAACAGCCCGGGCGCGATCTCGACCTCCTCGAAGGGCTGGGAGCCGGGGCGGTCGAAGGCGCTGGCGACGTCGCCGCGCTGGGCGACCTCGGCGACGATCGTGCGCCGGCCGGTGCGCGCTGCGACGAGCCCGAGCGCCGCCGCGACCGTCGTCTTGCCGACGCCGCCCTTGCCGGTGACGACGAGCAGGCGGCGGGTGAAGAGGCCGCTCATCCGTCGGCTGGAAGCAGCGTGAACGTGTCGCCGTAGAGGGGGCGGATCGCGCGGAAGCGGCGTTCGTCGAACGTGAGGATGCGCGTGCATCGGAGGCGTGCAGCGACGATGACGATGGACAGGTCCGCGAGGCCAACGCGGAGATCGGCGTACTGGCGGTCGAGCGTCGCCACCATGGCGTAGTCGAGGTCGGTCAGGCACGGCGTGTCGAAGCGCTCCGAAGCGAGATCTTCGAGAAAGCCGCGACGAGCTTGCTCGCCGACGCGCTGACCGAGCATGTAGTCGATCTCAGCCGTGACCGGAGCTGGAATGACCAGCGGACCGGAAGACTCGACCAGCAACCGCTGGACGGCAAGCCTGCGGCTGTCTGTGAGATCGGTGCTCGCGACGATCGGGCCGGCGTCGACGAGCAGCGTCACTCGCCAAAGCCCTCCAGCAGCTCCTCCTCGGGAACGTCGGCCACCGAGCGCCCGTCGCCCGAACCCGTGTCGAACATCGCGAAGTTGCGATCGCCGAGTCGGGGCTGCTCGTAGCGCGCGATCGCGTCCCGGATGATCGCGGCCTGCGGCCTTCCTTCCCGCGCCGCCAGCTCGGCGAGTCGCGCGGCGTCCTCGTTGCTCAGATACACGCTCGTCTTGCGCATCAACGTAGGGTAATCGCGTAGGGCAGTCGTCGCCGGCGTCATTCCTCGCCGTCCCAGTACTCCAGCGGCTGCACCCGGAAGATCACGCCGAGCCCGCGCGCGGAGATCTTGCGCGAGTCGGGATACCAGCACATGTCGGCCGGCTCGCGGGTGCCGTAGGCGAGCATCACGAGGCCGCCGTCGCCGGCCTCGAAGCTGTGCGCGACGCCGCTGCCGGGGGGGCGGGCGACGATCGACCCGGGGCCTACGGCGTGTGATTCGTCGCCGAGCAGCAGCGTGCCACTGCCCTCCAGCACGACGAACAGCTCGTCGTCGTGTGAGTGGCAGTGGCGCACCGAGGAGCGCCGGCCGGGCGAGACGGTCACGTGCTGTAGGCCGCTGAGCTGCGAACCGGCGCCGCGGCCGAGGTCACGCCTTGAGCGATGCACCGGTCCGCGGTCCTGCAGGCTCGGCTCGAGGTCGTCGAGCGCAACGATCGTCGGCGGGCGCCGAGCGAGCGGTGGCGGTTCGCCGGCCGGCGGCTCGGCGGCGAACGGGTTCGGCGCGTCCTGCGGCAGCCAGGTCGCGCCGACGCGGCACATGCCGCTGCGCGGCAGGACGGTGAGCCCCGTCGACGAGCCGCTGGCGTAGGCGAGCACGTCCAGTGGCGCATCGTCGCCGGCGATCAGCGTGTGGGCCTCGCGACCGGCGCGGTGGACGAGCGCGTCGCCGGCCCCGATCTCGTGCACGACATCGTTCTGCCAGCTCAGCCCGGAGCCGCTCAGCACGAAGAAGATCTCCTCTTCGTCGACGTGCGTGTGCTGCGGTGTCGAGCGCGCGCCGGGCTCGATCCGCCAGCGGCTGAGCGTCGCCCCGCGACCGCCTCGCGGACGGCTGAGCGGCTTGCGGTCGACGCGCAGCTCGCCGTAGTCGATCCGCCTCCACGGCACGTCATCCCAATGGCTCACCATCCGGCCCGGATGCTATTACGGGCCCGTGAAGGAATCGCCTCCGCGCGTGCGAATAAGGCCCCGTGTCCGGTTTCCATAGCTCCCAGGAGCACAAGCAGGCGCGGGTCATCGCGTTCGCCAATCAGAAGGGCGGCGTCGCGAAGACCACGACGACGCTCAACCTCGCCGCCGCGTTCGCCGAGACCGGCCACCGCGTGCTGTGCGTCGACATGGATCCGCAGGGCAATCTCACGATGTCGCAGGGCATCGATCCG
>JBBSQG010000188.1:0-6196 GCA_038258125.1 Solirubrobacterales bacterium | reverse complement strand
GCACAGTGTCGTAGACCGTCGCCCACGGCATCAGCGTGGCATCCTGGAACACGAACCCGATGTCATGCGCGGCCGCGGCGTTGCCGTGGGGCCAGACGATGCTGCCGGCGGTCGGCTCGCTGAGGCCGGCGATCATCCGCAGCGCCGTCGACTTCCCGCAGCCCGACGGGCCGACGAGGATCATGAACTCGCCGTCCTTGATCTCGAGGTTCATCGACTTGACGGCCTCGGTCCCGTCGGCGTAGCGCTTGGTCACGTCGTGGAGCTTGATGTCGGCCATGGCGGGTCCTCCCTCCTATCCCTTGACGGCGCCCGCCGTGAGCCCGGCGACGATGCGGCGCTGGAAGATGAGCACGAAGACGATGATCGGGATCGTCACGAGAATCGCTGCGGCGGCGATGTTGCCGGTCGGCGCGGTGAACTGCGAGTCGCCGGTGAAGAACGCCAGCGCCGCCGGCACGGTGCGCGCCGAGTCCGACGACGTCAGCGTGATCGCGAAGACGAAGTCGTTCCAGGCGAAGATGAAGACGAGGATCGCGGCGGTGAAGACGCCCGGCGCGGCGAGCGGCAGGATGATCTTGCGAAACGCCTGCCAGGGCGTCGCGCCGTCGACCTGGGCGGCCTGCTCGAGCTCCCACGGGATCTCACGGAAGAACGCCACGAGCGTGTAGATCGCCAAGGGCAGCGCGAACGTCAGGTAGGGGATGATCAGGCCCAGATAGGTGTCGTACAGGCCCAGCGTGCGCCACATGTCAAACAGCGGCCCGACGACCGAGATCGGCGGGAACATCGCGATCGCCAGCGCGCCGGCGAGGATCACGGCCTTGCCGGGGAAGTCCAGCCGCGCGATCGCGTAGGCGGTGAAGGACGCGAGCGTGACCGCGATCACGGTCGCGATGAGCGCAATCGAGATCGAGTTGATGAGCGGTCGCAGCAGCGGCGAGTCCAGGCCGCCGTCGAACAGCGTCGTGTAGTTGTCCAGCGTGACGTCCTGGGGCAGGAACTTCTTGTCGCTCACCGTCGCCGGCGTCTTCAGCGACACCGACAGCAGCCACAGGACCGGCAGCAAGGCGTAGAACAGCACGACGAAGAGACCGAGCGACGTGCCGAACAAGGCGCCGGGGCCGCGCTGCCTCATCGCTTCTCCCCCTGCGTGCCAGGCGTCGCGGTGCCGAAGCCGCGCACGAAGACGAACGCGATCGCCAGCACGAGGATGAAGATCAGCACCGAGACCGCCGAGCCGAGCCCGAGGTTCAGGCGTGAGATGAGCTGGTTGTAGCCGAGGATCGAGACCGACTCGGTGTCCTGCGAGCCGCGCGTCATGATGAAGATCGAGTCGAACACGCGGAAGGCGTCGAGCGTGCGGAACAGCAGCGCCACGAGCAGCGCCGGCTTGAGCAGCGGCAGCGTGATCCGATAGAAGCGCTGCCAGGCGTTCGCTCCGTCGACCTTCGCCGCCTCGTACAGGCCCTCGTCGATCGTCGCCAGGCCGGCCAGCAGGAGCAGCGCCATGAACGGCGTCGTCTTCCAGATCTCGGTCATGATGATCACGCTGAACGCGCTGCCGCGATCGCCGAACCACGCCTTGTCGTCGGCGATGAACGGCAGGCTGTTGACGAAGCCGCTGCTCGGGTCGAAGGCGAAGAACCAGGCGAACGCGGCGACGACGGTCACGATCCCGTACGGGATCAGCACCGCGGTGCGGATCAGGCCGCGGCCGAAGAGCGCACGATGCATGACGAGCGCGAGGATCATGCCGAGCACCAGCTCGATGGCGACCGAGACGACGGTCACGAACGTCGTGTTGAAGACATCCTGCCACCACAGCGGCGACGTCAGCACGGCCTTGTAGTTGTGCAGCCCGACGAAGCCGCTCTCCTCGGGGAAGCGCAGGTCGACCTTCTGGACCGACAGGACGATCGCGTAGAGGATCGGATAGATCGTCACGAGCAGCATCACGAAGACGGCCGGCGCGCACAGCAGGAACGCGAGCTTGCGCTCGGCCTTCGTGCGGTCGCTCGTCTGCTTCGGCCCGCCGCGGCCGCGCTTCTTGACGGCCGGCACGCCCACGTCTTGTGAAGCAGCCGTGCTCACAGCAGGCCCTCGCGCTTGACCGCCTTCTCGACGTTCTTGCGCAGCTTGTCGTAGGCCGGGTCGAGGTTCTTGGGGTCGATCTGCGTCGTCGGATGGACGGCGCGCTGGATCGCCAGCGAGAGGTCCTGGTAGGCGGGCGACTCCGAGGGCCGCGGCGCGGCGTTCTTGATCGACTCGCGAATCTGCTGGGCGAAGGTCGGATAGACCTTGTCGATCTCCGGCTCGTCGTAGAGGTCCTCGCGCACCGGCGGCAGGCCGCCGAGCGTCGCGACCTCCAGCTGGTTGGCGGGCTTGACGAGGCACTCGGTCGCCGCGAACGCCTCGGCCTTGTGCTTGGAGTAGGCCGACACGCCAAGGTTGATGCCGCCGATCGGGGGCTTGACCGGGTGCTGGTCATCGACGGCCGGGTACTGCGCCGCCGCCATGTTCTTGAAGATCTCCGGCGCGTTGGACTTTGCCGACGGATAGACGAACGGGTAGTTGATCTGGAAGGCGGAGTTGCCGGCCTCGAAGCCCAGCCGCGCGCTGTCCTCGTTGGAGGTCGTGAGGTTCGGGGCCGCGACGCTCGAGCGCGACAGGCGGCCGATGATCCCGAGCGCCTTCTCGGTCGGCGCCTTGTCGAGCTTCACGGTCTTCGGGCCCGAGAGAACCGACGTGCCGGCCGAGGCGATGAGCTGGTTGACCCAGACGACGAGGCCCTCGTAGCGGTTGGCCTGGACCTGGATGCGGCCCTTGGTGCGGCCGATCTTCTCGCCCATGTCGATCATCTCGTCCCACGTCTTGGGGGCGGACGGCACGAGGTCCTTGCGGTACCACAGCAGCTGCGTGTTGGACCAGATCGGCACCGTGTACAGGCGGTCCTCGAAGCGCGCGGTCTCCAGCACCGAGCTGAAGACCTTGTCGCTGACGATCTTCGCCGTGCTGGCCGGAACGGGCTCGATCCAGCCGGCGTTGGCGAACTCGCCCGTCCAGACGACATCGAGGCCGAGCAGGTCCAGCGATGAGTCCTCGGCGCCAAGCCGGCGGACGAGCTGCTCGCGCTGCTGGTCGGCCTGCGAGGGCAGGAACTCGAACTTGATCTCATAGCGGCCGCCGGACTGCTGCGAGCAGCGCTGGGCGATCTTCTGCGGGGCGCCGCTGGGCTCGTTGAAGATGAACCAGCGCAGCGTGACGGGTCCGCCGCCCGACGAGCCATCCCCGCCGCAGGCCAGCAGGCCGCCGACGAGAGCCGCTGATGCGATCACGATGAGGATCCCCCTCCGCATGGCGCGGCCCTAGCCTACACAGCTCGTTGCGAACCACACGAACTCAGCGCTGGGACAGAAAGCCCTCGCCCGGCCCAAGCTCCGTCGGTGCCGGGCTCCCGGCGGGGTGCCGCGCGGCGTCCGTCGCACGCACGACGCCGCCGGCCGGAGGCGCCGGGCGCGCGTCGCCGGACGTGTTGATCACGACGAGGTGCTCGGGCCCACGGCGGTAGGCGAGCACGCCATCGGCGACGGCGTCGAGAAACTCCAGGCCCTCGCCGAGCGCGCGCCGCACGGCGACCAGGTCGCGGTAGAGCGCGAGCATCGAGTCTGGCTGTGACGCCTGCTGGGCCGCGCCGCCGCCGCCGACGTCGATCGCCGGCAGCCACGGCTCGGCGGCGGCGTCGGTGAAGCCGCCGTGCGGCGCGGTGTCGTCCCAGCGCATCGGATGGCGGTGTCGATCTCGGCCCGCGCGGTCGCGCGGCGGGTCGCCTCCCGGACCGTCGGCCATCCCCAGCTCGTCGCCCTGGTAGACGAAAACCGCGCCGGGCAGCGTCAGCGCGAGCAGCGCGGCGGCGCGCACGTTGCGGGCGCCGACGCGGTCGGGCAGCCGCGGGAAATCGTGGTTGGACAGCACCCAGGCGACCCGTCCCTGTGCACCGGCGGGATCGAGTGCTGCCTCGATCGCGGCCCGCATGCTGTTCGCCTGCCACGGCGCGTGCAAGAGCTCGAACGCGAAGGCGCAGTCGACGTGGTCGAGGTACGGCGCCAGCTGTGCGGCCGGCAGGTAGACCTCGCCGACGAGCAGCGTGTCGTCGCCGGCCGCGGCGCGCAGCTCCGCCAGCGCGTCGCCGATGTCCGGCGCGTTGCGGCTGTGGATCTGGCGCAGCGTGCCGACATCGGCATGTTCGGGCAGCGCCGGCGGGCCATCCGCGGGCGGGTCGTCGCGGCGCTGCGGATCCTTCAGCAGGCGGTCGATCGCATCCAGGCGGAAGCCGTCGACCCCGCGCTCCAGCCAGAAGCGCAGTGCCTGCCCGACCGCCGCGCGGACATCCTCCCGGCGCCAGTCGAGGTCGGGCTGCTCGGGATAGAAGGAGTGCAGGTACCAGCGCCCGCTGCGCGCGTCGCGCGACCACGCTGCGCCGCCGAACGACGCCAGCCAGTTGTTCTGCGGGCCGTCGCGGTCAGACCAGACGTAGCGTTCGGGATGCTCGGCAAACCACGGATGCTCGATCGAGGTGTGGCAGGGCACGACGTCCATGAGCAGGCGCAGGCCGCGCTCATGAGCGGCGCCGATCAGCGCGTCGGCGTCAGCCAGCGTCCCGAAACGACGGTCGATGTCCTCGTAGTCGGCGACGTCGTAGCCGCCGTCGGCCATCGGCGACGAGTAGATCGGAGACAGCCAGACGGCATCGGCGCCGAGGCGCGCGATGTGGTCCAGGCGGGCGGTGATGCCGCGCAGGTCGCCGTCGCCGTCGCCGTCGGAGTCCTGAAACGAGCGCGGGTAGACCTGGTAGACGACCGCGTCGCGCCACCAGGGCCTGCCGGGTTGGTCGGCCATCGTGCTCATGCTGGAGCATCGTGGGCGGCGCCGACGTCAGCGCAGCGCTGACGCCATGCACGCGAGCGGGAGAGCGGCAGCCTTCCCGCTCTCCCTTGCCGGGCGGCTAGTAGAAGCTGTGCGTGTTGTCCGGGATGAACGCCATCCCGAGGATCAGGCCGAGCATGAGCAGGCACGCGATGATCGCGAGGAAGAGCTTGAACGGTGTGACCATGGGATCGTTGCTCCTGTCGTAGATGGCACGGGCATGAGCAGCCGATGCGGCTCCTCCCCGCGCGGGAATCTACGTGCCGGGGATGGGCAATTCGCGCCATCTTGCCCTACGGCCGGACCGCGCGCCGCAGGATCAGCCGAGCGCGACCGTGCGCCCGCTGATGAAGTACTCCGTCGCGATGATCTCGTCCAGCAACGCCCGCGACACCGGCGCGTCCGTCGTGACGATCATCACGGCCGGCGTCTCGCCCGCCGCGTCGGCCGGGGTGTGGCCGACCGCCGCCGAGCCGATGTTCACGCCGCGCGCGCCGAGCATCGTGCCCACGCGCCCGATGACGCCCGGGACGTCGTGGTAGCGAAACAACGTCAGGTACTGCTCGAGCTGGAGGTTGAAGCGCTGGCCCCACGCGGCGAGCAGGTGCGGGCGATGCAGGCGCCCGATCGTCGTGCCGACGACGCCGTTCTGGCGCTCGCCGCCGCACCAGACCGCGACGCGCACGAGGTCGGTGTAGTCGCGCGCCGAGCTCGAGCGCGACTGGACGACCTCGATCCCGCGCTCGCGCGCGATTGCCAGCGCGTTGACGTTGTTGATCGAGTCCTCGGTGCGCCCCTCGAGAGCGCCGAGCACGACGGCGATCCCGAGCGGGCCGGTGTCGCGCTGGCCAATCCGGCCATGGCACTCGATCTCGATCTTGTCGATCGAGCCGCACGAGGCGAGTGCCGTGGCGAGCTTGCCGAGCTGGCGGCAGAGCGGCAGGAAGGGGCTGAGCAGCTCCATGTCCTCGGCCGAGATAGCCGGCGCGTTGACCGCGGTCGTCACGCTGCCGCCCTGCAGCGCGGCGACGATCTGCTCGGCGGCCTGGTAGCCGGCGCGATCGGTCGCCTCGGCCGTCGAGGCGCCGAGGTGCGGCGTCACGACGACGTTGGGGTAGCCGAACAGCGGGTGCTCGGTGATCGGCTCGGAGCGAAAGACGTCGAGTGCCGCCCCTCCCACCTTGCCCGTGTCTAGGGCGTCCTTGAGGTCGTCGTCGACGATGAGCGAGCCGCGCGCGACGTTGAGCAGCCGCACGCCGTCGCGCATCTT
>JBBSQG010000187.1:0-6235 GCA_038258125.1 Solirubrobacterales bacterium | reverse complement strand
TGGCGCTCGGCCTGACCGGCGGGGCGGTGTTCGCGCTTGTCGGGCGGGTCTGGGCGACCGCGGGCGGTGCCACGCGCGTCCTGGCGAGCCTCCCCCTGGCCGGCGTCTGCATCGCGCAGGGCATCGCGGCGGTCGACGGCGGTCCGCCGGCCGAGGTCGTCGGCCTCGCGCTCGGCGCGGCACTGCCGGTGGCGTCGGCGACCGGCGGGCGGGAGCGGGCGCTCGGCGTGGTGCTGTCGACCGGCGTGGTCGCGGTCGCGCTCACCGGCCGGCTCGGAGCGCTCCTGCCGTGAGGACCTGACTGACGGGTGAGCGGCGGCGACGCCCCGCAATCCCGACGCACCCGACGGGCGCGGCGTCGTGCTGATCCCCGTCGGACAGCGAACAGGGTTGAGCTCAGCCCGTCCGCGCGCTGGACACGAAGCGCAGCCGCCCGGGCGCGAGCGGGACGAGCACGCGCTTGGCGTACTCCGCCCCGCCGCGCAGCATGAGTGCCCGCAGCGGGTCCCAGCCGAGGCCGTACTGACGGCGCAGCGAGACCGGCAGCAGGCCGACGGTGACGAAGTTCACGACCTCGAGCACCGGCCGCTTGGCCAGCGGGACCGGCGGGCGCATGACGATCTGCAGCGCGAGCTCGCGCGCGGCCGACGTGACGAACAGGTCGCTGCCCGCGAGCATCTCGCGCATGTAGTCGTCGAAGTCGCCGATGTCGACCGGCAGCTCGGAGTCCTTCAGGCCGAAGAGGCCGCCGACGACGCGGTAGTCCTGCCAGTAGGCGTCGCGCTCGGCCTCCGACAGCGAGGCGACGTAGCGGTCATAGAAGACGAGCGCGGAGTCGACGAGCGTCGCCAGCACCCAGAGCAGCAGGTCGGGGTCGTCGGCGGCAAACGGCGTGCCGGCGGGGAAGCGGCCGGCGGGCCGCTCGAGCTCGCCGCGGATCTTGCCGTGCATCGAGCGCACGCGGCGCGTGGCACGGTCGGCGTCGCGGCGCGGGCCGAACGCGATCGTGTCCATCACCTCGGCGGTGCGGCGCAGGCGCTCGTAGGGCGCGTCGAGCGCGCCGCTGTGGGCGAAGAAGCCCTCGAAGGCGACCGGGTGGGCGGCTTGCATGAGCAGCGCGCGCGGGCCCGACAGGGCGACCGCGAACTCGCGGTGCACGCGGCGCAGCATCGAGCTGTCGTCGAAGTAGGTGTCCATCGTCAACGCCGCCGAAACGTAGCGGCGCCTGCGTGCCAGTACGGCGTATTACCCTGTGCGGATGCCCGCCCAGGCCTATGCCGGAAAGGACTGCGTCTGCCAGCTGCGCAAGGGCATCTGCGACCAGTCCTGCGTGCAGGGGATGCTCGACACCCCCTTCTACATCGCCTGCCTGAAGCTGTCGGGCCGGCGCTGCCTCGTCGTCGGCGGCGGCGAGATCGGCCTGGAGAAGGTCGAGGGGCTGCTCGCGTGCGACGCCGACGTGACGCTCATCTCGCCTGCGGCCAACGACGAGCTGACGGCGCTCGCCAACGAGGGCTCGATCGCCTGGCAGCAGCGCGAGTACGCCGGCCGCGAGGACCTCGAGGGCGTCTTCATGGTCATCGCCTGCACCGACGACACGGACATCAACATCCGCGTCTTCGACGACGCCGAGCGGCGCGCGATGCTCGTGAACATCGTCGATGTGCCGCCGCTGTGCAACTTCATCCTGCCGGCGATCGTCCGCACCGGCCCGCTGGCGATCGCGATCTCCACGGCCGGCGCGTCGCCGGCGCTGGCCAAGCGGATGAAGGCCGAGGTGAGCGAGCTGTTCGGCGAGGAGTACGCGCGCCTGGCGATCATGCTCAATGGCGCCCGTGGCTGGGCGAAGGGCACGCTGCCGACCTACCAGGACCGCAAGGCGTTCTTCGAGTCGATCGTCAACGGCGAGCCGGATCCGATCGAGTTGCTGCGGGGCGCCGACGAGGCCGCCGTCCGCGACCTCATCGCCGCCGCCCAGCGCACCCACGCCTCCGCCTGAGCGACCCGCGGCGCCGCGGGACCGCCACGTCACCGCGCCGGCGGTCGCGTAGCGTTGCCGCGGTGGCCACAGCAGACCCAGCCGTGCACCTGCGCGGCGCCGGCCGGCGCTACGGCGAGCGCATCGTGCTGCGCGACGTCTCGCTCGAGCTCGCGGCCGGGCGCACGCTGGTCGTCTTCGGCCCCAACGGCGCGGGCAAGACGACGCTGCTGCGGATCCTCGCCACGCTGCTGCGCCCGCACGCCGGCGAGGTCCGCGTGCTCGGCCATGTGCTGCCGCGCGACGGCCACGCGGTGCGCGGACAGATCGGGTTCCTCGGCCACGAGGCGCTGCTGTACCGCGAGCTGACCGGGCGCGAGAACCTGCGCTTCTACGCGCGCCTGCACCGCGTCGCCCCCGGACGGGCCGCTGCCGTGCTCGACGCCGTCGGCATGACCGCACGCGCCGACGATCCGGTCGCCGAGCTGTCGCGCGGGATGGTGCAGCGCCTCGCGATCGCCCGTGCCGTGCTGCACGAGCCCGCGCTGCTGCTGCTCGACGAGCCGCTGGCGAACCTCGACCCGGCGGCGGCCGAGCAGGTCGCGCCGCTGATCGGGCCGGGCTGCGGCGCCACGCGCGTCGTCACGAGCCACGACCCCGCCGGTGGCCTGCAGGGCGCCGATGTCGCACTCGGGCTCAGGGGCGGCCGCGTCGCGTTCCTCGCCCCGGTCGCCGAGGTCGCCGCCATGCAGATCACGGAGCTGTACCGATGAGGTCAACCGTCGCCGCGCTGCTGAGCAAGGAGCTGACACTGGAGCTGCGCACGCGCGAGTCCGTGCCGGCGATGGTGCTCTTCAGCATCGCCACGTACGTCGTCTTCCACTTCGGCCTGGACCGAGACCGTGTGGCCGGCGACCTCGCCGCCGGCGTGCTCGTCGTGACGCTGCTGTTCTCGGGCATCCTCGGCGTCAACCGGCTGTTCGTCGCCGAGTACGAGCAGGGCGGGTTCGACGGCTTCCTGCTCGCGCCGGTCGACCGCACGGCGATGCTTGTCGCCAAGGCGGTCGCCCTGTTCGGCGTCCTCTGCGTCGTCGAGCTCATCGCGCTGCCGGCCTACGCGCTGCTGCTGCTCGGCCCCTCGCTGACCCAAGCACTGCCCGGGCTGATCCTCGTCCTGGCGCTCACGAACGCCGGGATCGCGGTGATCGGCACGCTCGTCGCCGGGCTGGCGATCCAGACGCGCGCGCGCGATCTGATCGTGCCGCTGCTCGCGCTGCCGCTGCTCGTGCCCGTCGTCCTGGCCGCCGCGCGCAGCGCGACGCCGCTGCTGCAGGACGGCGGCGCGGGGGCACTGCCTGGTAACTGGATCGCAATACTTGCCATCTATGATCTGCTCTTCGCGCTGATCGCCTATGCGGTCTTCGACTTCTTGTTGGAGGACTGAACCCATCGTCTATGGCAAGGGCCTGCGCGCCCTCTCACTGGCCACCGCCCTCATCCTGACGGGTGCGTTCGCGATGGTCTTCTTCTACGCACCGCTGGACGCCGACCAGGGCTTCGTGCAGAAGATCTTCTATGTCCACGTGCCGCTGGCGATCGTCGCCCTGTGCGGCTTCGTCGCGGGCGGGATCTGCGCGATCCAGTACCTGCGCACCCGCGAGACGAAGTGGGACATGCGCTCCTACGTGACGATCCACATCTCGGTCATCCTCGCCGTCGGCGTGCTCGTCACGGGCTCGATCTGGGCCCGCGCCTCCTGGGGGCACTGGTGGGTGTGGGACGAGCCGATGCTCGTCTCCTTCCTCATCGTCTTCCTGCTCTACGCGACGTACTGGCCGCTGCGCTTCTCACTGGAGGACAAGGAGAAGCAGGCGCGCTACGCCGCCGTCTTCGCAATCGTCGCCGGCGCGTTCGTGCCGCTGAACTTCACGGCGGTGCGGATGGCCGAGCAGTACATCCACCCCGAGACGCTCGCCACGACGACCGGCGGCATGCCGGGCAAGTTCGCGCTGACGTTCGTGATCTGCCTCGCCGGCATGGCGCTGCTGTTCGTGACGATGATCAAGTACGAGATGGCCTCCAAGCACGCGACCTTCCGCCTGCGTTCCCTGCGCCGCAAGCTCGCCGGCGACGACGACGAGCTGACGCTCGGCGGCCGCAGCGCCGCCCCCCAGCTCTGATGCTGCCCGCGCTTCCCCTCGACGAGGCCGGCAAGTACGTCGCGGGCGCGTACCTCGTGTTCCTCGCGCTGCTGCTGATCTACCTGGCGATCATGGCTTCGAAGCTGAGCAGGATCGAGCGTGAGGTCGTCGAGCTCGCGGAGCTCGTCGACCGCAAGGCCGAGGTCAAGGCCGAAGACGGCGCCGCCCCACCACCGGCAAAGGAGCCGATCGCATGACGGCCGAGCTCATCACGCTCGGCATCTCGCACAAGACCGCCCCCGTCCAGCTGCGCGAGCGCCTGGCGCTGACGCAGTCCGCCGTGCCGGAGTTCCTGCAGGAGGTCGTCGCGCATCCCGAGGTGCACGAGGCCGTCGTCATCTCGACCTGCAACCGCACCGAGCTGACGCTCGTCGTCGGTGACGCGGTCGCCGGCGAGACCGCCGTGCTGGGCATGCTGGCCCGGCGCGCCAAGGTGCGCCCGACCGAGCTGGCCGGCAAGATCTACTCGCCGCGCAACTGCGATGCCGCGCGCCAGCTGTTTCGCGTCAGCTCGGGCCTGGAGTCGATGATCGTCGGCGAGGCCGAGATCCAGGGCCAGGTCAGGCGCTGCTACGAGCTCGCCCTGGCCGCCGGGACGACCGGCCCGCTCACGAACCGGCTCTTCACGGCCGCCCTGCAGACCGGCAAGCGCGTGCGCTCGGAGACGGCGATCGGCCTCGGCCGCGCCTCGATCTCCGAGGTCGCGGTCGAGCTCGTGCGCCACGTGCTCGGCGATGCCGCCAGGCCGCACGTCGTGATCATCGGCGCCGGCGAGACGAGCGAGCTGACCGCGCGCGCGCTGCACCAGCGCGGCGTCGCGACGATGTTCGTCACCAACCGCCACGCCGACCGCGCGCGCTCGCTGGCCGATCGCTTCGGTGGTGCGGTCGTCGCGCTCGACGACCTCCCCGCACAGCTGGAGCGCGCCGACGTCGTCATCTCCGCGACAGCGTCGACCCAACCGCTGGTTGAGCAGGAGGAGCTCGAGCTCGTCATGCGCGCGCGCGGCGGCCGGGCGCTGCTGCTCGTCGACATCGCCGTGCCGCGCGACATCGATCCCGCCTGCGGCGACCTGCCTGGCGTGACGCTGTTTGACATGGACGACCTGCAGGCGCGCGTCGCGCACACGGTCTCCGTCCGCGAGGCCGAGACGCTGCGCGCCGAGGCGATCGTCGAGGAGGAGATCAAGCGCTTCGCGCAATGGCTGGGCACGCTCGCGGTGCAGCCGACGATCCGCGCGCTGCGCGAGTACGGCGACGCGATCGTCGAGCAGGTCCTGGCCGAGAACGCGACGCGCTGGGAGGGCGCCTCCGAGCGCGACGTCGCGCGCGTCGAGGCGATCGCGCGCTCGGTGATGAGCCGCCTGCTGCACGAGCCGACCCTGCGCCTGCGCACGATGGGCGGCGGGCGCTCGCACGGTCGGTTGCAGATCATGCGCGAGCTGTTCGGGCTGGAGGGCGCGCCGGACGCGCCCGAGAGCGCCGCCGGGGACGCCGACGGCGACCTCGACAACGTACGCCCGCTGCCGCGACGCGCTTCGCAGTGAGTCTGCGCATCGGGACCCGCGGGAGCGCGCTGGCGCTCGCGCAGGCGGGGACCGTGGCAGCGCTGTTCGGTCCCGACGCCGAGCTCGTCGAGGTGGTGACCAGCGGCGACCGGGCATCCGCCGGTGGGGTGGGCGGCGACAAGGAGCGCTGGGTCAAGGAGCTCGAGCTCGCCCTCCTGACCGGCGAGATCGACCTCGCGGTGCACAGTGCCAAGGACGTGCCCAGCGCTCTGCCCGAGGGCCTGGAGCTGCTCGGTGCACCGGCGCGCGGAGATCCGTACGACGCGCTCGTGGGCGCGAGCTCGCTGTCGGCGCTGGCGCCGGGCGCACGCGTCGGCACCGCGTCGCTGCGGCGCGCCGCCCAGCTTCTGGCGGCACGCGAGGACGTCGCGATCGTTGAGGTGCGCGGCAACGTCGACACGCGGCTGCGACGCCTCTCCGACGGCGACCTCGACGCGCTCGTGCTGGCGGCCGCCGGCCTGCAGCGGCTCGGCCGCGGCGAGCAGATCG
>JBBSQG010000186.1:0-6248 GCA_038258125.1 Solirubrobacterales bacterium | reverse complement strand
CGCACGATGAACGCGCTCGGGCGATCGGGATCCTTGGCGAAGACGATGAAGCAATGTGCGACCGAGCCGTTGGTCACCCACTGCTTCGTGCCGGTCAGGTTGCCGTTGTCGGAGTGCGTCGCGAGCGCCGACGGATCGGAGCCGGCGTTGGACTCCGTCAGCGCGAACGCCGCCAGCTCATGACCCTGGGCCAGCGGCGGGACGAGGCGCTCGATCTGCTGGCGCGTGCCGCGGGCGATGATCGGCAGCGTGCCCGCGCCGGTGTGGACCGCGAGCGTGACGCCGAGGCCGGCATCGCCGCGCGAGAGCTCCTCGATGACGAGTACGTACGTGAGGTAGTCGGCGCCCGCGCCACCCAGGCTCTGCGGCACGCAGATGCCCATCAGACCGAGCTCGCCGAGCTGCTGGACGACCTCCTTGGGAAAGCGATGCTCCTTGTCCCACTGCATCGCCTGCGGCGCGACGATCTCGTCGGCGAACTTCGCAGCGAGCGCGCGGATGTCCTTCTGGTCGTCAGTCAGGCCGTAGGTGTTCATGTCTGCTCGCAGCTGCGGGCCACGAGCACCGCGAAGCCGTGGTCCTTGAACAGGCAGTCGACGTCGGCGAAGCCCGCCTCGCGCAGCCAGCGCAGCTGCTCGTCGAGCGGGGCGAGGTGGTCGGCGCGCATGCGCTCGCAGGCCCCCGCCCACTGCTCGTCGGTCGCGCCGAGGGCGCGGGCGCGGCGCTCGTGCCAGTCGGCGTAGGCGGCGTCGAGCGGCGCGGTCGGCGCGCTGACCTGCTCGGCGTTGACGAACACGCCGCCGGGGGCAAGCGTCGCATGCACGCGGGCGTAGAGCGCGCGCTTGCCGGCGTCGCCGAGGTGATGGATCGCCAGCGCGCTGACGACGGCGTCCCACGGGCCCGGCGGCGGCGCGTCGGCAAGGTCGCCGGTGACGTAGCTGGCAG
Source organism: Solirubrobacterales bacterium (assembly GCA_038258125.1). Taxonomy (GTDB): domain Bacteria; phylum Actinomycetota; class Thermoleophilia; order Solirubrobacterales; family Solirubrobacteraceae; genus CADCVQ01. The sequence goes on along the minus strand of JBBSQG010000186.1, from coordinate 5,303 downwards.
CGTCGCCGAGCGCAGCGCGCGCGACGTCGAGCATGCCCTGGGCGCCGTCGAGCAGCGTCAGCTGCGCCTCCGGATGCGCCCGGGCAACCGCGCGCGCCAGCAGGCCGGTGCCGGCGCCGAGATCGAGGATGCGCCGCAGCGGCCGGCCGGCGAGTCGCAGCGCGCCGACCGCCGTGCCGTAGAACGTGTCGTAGGGCGGGATCAGGCAACGGCGCTCGGCGTCGTAGCCGGGCGCGTGCCGGTCGAAGATCGCGGGAGCATGCGTCATCTCGCCCAACCTAGGCGATCTGCAGGGCAATCAGCGTCGCTGCACGCGGCGCTGCGCCGGGTTGACGGCAGCGTGGCGCCGCGGAAGGCGCCCCCGCGGCATGGGGACCGGCGCAGGTGCGGCGCGGCGCACGACCGCCCGCCCCGCTCCGCCAGCCGCCGCGGCGGCGATCGCGGCGGCGGCGAGCTTCAGGCGCCGGTGCAGGCGGTCGAGGCGCAGAACCTCCCAGCCCTCCTCGCGCGCGACGCGCGCCAGCGTGTTGTCGGGGTTGACCGCGACGGGATGTCCGACGGCACGCAGCATCGGCAGGTCGGACTCCGAGTCGGAGTACGCGTAGCACGCGGCGAGATCGAAGCCCTTGGAGGCCGCCAGCTCCCTGATCGCCTGCGCCTTGCCCTCGCGATAGGTGAACAGCCCACCCTCGCGGCCGGTGTAGACGCCTTCGAGCACCTCCGAGCGCGAGCCGATCCCGCCGTCGAAGCTCAGCACGAGCGACAGCAGCTGCGCCATCTCCTGCGAGGCGGCGGTGCAGATGTAGATCGGCCGGCCCGCGTCCTGGTGCTCGTAGGCGACGGCGAGCATCTGCGGGTACAGACGCGGCAGCACGCCGGCCAGCACGCGCGGCGCCATCCGCCGCAGGTCGCGCTGCTTGACGCCGGTCAGGTACGTGCCCATCCGGGCACGCACCTTCGCTGTGCCGGCGTCGGTGGAGCCGACGAGCCGGAACTTCACCGCGTCGAAGAGATCGCCAGCCAGGCGGCGGCGATCGATCATGCCCTGCTCGTAGGCGGCGCGGACGAAGTACCAGCCCGAGGAGCCGGCCATCAGCGTCCGGTCGAGATCGAAGAACGCCGCGGACGCCGGCCCGCTCGCCCCGGCCTGCGCATCGCCGGCCCGCGGGCTCGCCGCGGCGTCGTCGCCTCCAGTCAGTGCGATCAGACCTCGACCTTCAGGATCATCGCGTCGCCCTGCCCGCCGCCGGAGCAGATCGCCGCGCAGCCGAGGCCGCCGCCGCGCAGGCGCAGCTCATGCACGAGCGTGCCGATGATCCGCGCGCCCGAGGCGCCGATCGGGTGCCCGAGGGCGACGGCGCCGCCGTTGACGTTGACCTTCTCCTCGTCGATCCCGAGCATCCGCATCGAGTTCAGCGTCACCGAGGCGAAGGCTTCGTTGATCTCCCACAGGTCGATGTCCTGGGCGCTCAGGCCGGCCTTGGCGAGCGCCGCCAGGGCCGCGTTGGCCGGGGTGCGGGCGAGGTAGGCGAAGTCCTCGGCGGTCTGTGCCTGAGCGATGATCGTCGCCAGGATCTCCTTGCCGTTGGCCCGCGCCCACTCGTCGGAGGCGACGATGATCGCGCCGGCGCCGTCGTTGACGCCCGGGGAGTTGCCGGCCGTATGCGAGCCTTCGGCGCTGACGAGGCCGCGCAGCTTGGCGAGCGACTCGAGCGTGCTGCCGCGGCGCGGCGCCTCGTCGACCTCGACGACGGTGTCGCCCTTGCGGCCCTTGATGGTCACCGCGACGATCTCCTCGGGCAGACGGCCGTTGTCGGTCGCCTCGATCGCGCGCTCGTGGCTGCGCAGCGCCCAGCGGTCGAGGTCGGGGCGCGATATCTCCAGCTCGTCGCCGATCTCGGTTGCCTCGTCGAACATCTGGCGCCCGGAGAACGGGTTGGTCAGCCCGTCGTGGACCATGGCATCCAGCGCCTTGGCGTCGCCCATGCGAAAGCCGAAGCGGGCCTTGGGCAGCATGTACGGCGCGCAGGACATCGACTCCATGCCGCCGGCGACACCGACCTCGACGTCGCCCGCGCGGATCTGGGAGTCCAGCAGCCCGACGGCGCGCACACTCGACGCGCAGACCTTGTTGATCGTCTCCGAGGAGACCTCCTTCGGGATGCCGCCCTTGATCTGCGCCTGGCGCGAGGGGATCTGGCCCTGGCCGGCCTGCAGCACCTGGCCCATGATCACGTGCTGGACCTCATCCCCGCCGACGTCCGCGCGCTCCAGCGCGGCCTTGATCGCGATGCCGCCGAGCTCCGTTGCGTCGAGTGTGGATAGGCCGCCGCCCATCTTCCCGATCGGGGTGCGGGCGGAGCCGAGGATGACGGTCTTGGGCATGGCGGTCTCTCGATCAATCGGCGACGTTCAGGAGTGGGCGCAGTCTAATCACGCGCTCGTGCTGGGGGCTGCCAGGGGCCCGATCGCGCGATCGCGGCGGCAGGGCCGCGACCCCGGGCGCGTGGATAGGCTGGCCCGCGTGATCGTCGAAGCCACCACCGCGCTGCCCCAGGACGCCGACGCCGACACCGTCGTCATCGGCGTGCTGGAGGACGAGAAGGTCCACCACGATGTCGACGGCCTGCTCAACGGGCTCGTCACGACGGGCGAGGCGAAGGCCACGCACCGCCACCTCGCCGTCGGCCACGCCGGCGCCAAGCGCTGGGTGCTCGTCGGCCTCGGCGCGCGCGACGAGCTCGACGGCGAGCGGATGCGCGCCGCCGCCGCATCGGCGCTCGGGCGAGCGCGCGAGCTCGGCGCCCGGCGGCTGTGCTGGGAGGTGCCACACAAGGTCGGTCCCGAGATCGCGAGCGCGATCGTCGAGGGCACGCTGCTGACCGCCTACCGCTTCGACCGCTTCAAGAGCAAGCCCGCCGACGAGGACGGCGGGCCGCAGGTGCTCGTCGTCAGCGCCCACGACGACCTCACCGGCGTCGTCGGCGAGGCCGAGATCGGCGCCCGCGCGGTGAACGCCGCGCGCGACCTGCAGAACACGCCGGCCAACGCGATGACGCCAACGCACGTCGCCGAGGCCGCGCGCCTGCTCGGCGAGCTCGACGGTGTCAGCGTCGCGGTCGAGGGCCGCGAGGGGATCGAGCGGCTCGGCATGGGCTCGTTCGCCTGCGTCGCGCAGGGCTCGGTGCAGGAGCCCGCGCTCATCACGCTGCGCTACGACGGGGCGGACGCCAGCGGCCCGGTGCTCGGCCTCGTCGGCAAGGCCGTCACGTTCGACACCGGCGGGATCTCGATCAAGGGCGCCAACAAGATGTCGGACATGAAGTTCGACATGTCCGGCGGCGCGGCGGTGCTCGGCGCGATCCAGGCGATCGCCGAGCTGCGCCTGCCCGTGCGTGTCGTCGCCGTCGTCGGCGCGACGGAGAACATGCCGTCGGGCAACGCCGTCAAGCCCGGCGACGTCGTCACCGCCGCCAACGGGACGACGATCGAGATCATCAACACCGACGCCGAGGGCCGGCTCGTGCTCGCCGACTGCCTGACGCACGCCGTCAACCAGGGCGCCGAGCGGCTCGTCGACATCGCGACGCTGACCGGCTCGATCATCACCGCACTGGGCAACACCTACGGCGGGCTGTTCGCCTCCGACGACGCGTGGGCGGCGCAGGTGTCCACGGCCGCCGAGACGACCGGCGAGATCGTCTGGCGCCTGCCGCTGCACCCCGACTTCGCCAAGGCCCTGGACAGCGACACGGCCGACCTGATGAACGTCAACGAGGCGCGCAAGGGCGGCTCGAGTGTCGCGGCCGCGTTCCTGCAGCGCTTCGCCGCCGGCGTCCCGTGGGCGCATCTGGACATCGCCGGCACCGCGTGGGGCGCCGCCAAGCCGTACATCCGCAAGGGCGGTTCGGGCTGGGGCGTGCGGTTGTTCGTCGAGCTCGCGCGGACGCTGCGCGACTGACGCCACGCGCGCCCGCGATCGGCCGCGTCGTGCGCCCGACCGGGTCGCTGTGGATGAAGCGGGCGTGAAGTTCGCCGCCCCGGCTTCCCTTTGTCCGCGGGCCGGAATACCGTGCGCTCGTGGCGCTCAACGACAACCTGCGCAAGCGCACAGTGGCCGACAAGCGCGACGAGCGCGAGACGCTCGGCTTCGTCCGCCAGCCGGCGGTGCGCTGGCTGAGCCCGGGGCTGCTGCTGAAGTCCGGCGTCGAGGTGCTCGTGTCCTCGACGTTTGGCAAGTTCGCCGACAAGCGCGAGACGCAGCGCGAACCGCAGCCGGGCCTGGACTACGCGGCGGCGGGCGACCTCTGGGTCGACTTCCTCGCCGACACGGGCGACGGCTGGGAGGCCACGTACACGATGGCATGGCTCCTGGCGCAGGAGACGCTGGAGTACGACGGCGAGGCGCTCCCCCGCGGCAAGGTGCTCGTGCTCGGCGGTGACGAGGTCTACCCGCTCGCCGACGCGATCACCTACGAGGATCGCTTCATCGGCCCGTTCGCCGCCGCGCTGCCGAAGTCCGACCGGCCCGAGAAGCCTGAGCTTTATGCGCTCCCGGGAAACCATGACTGGTACGACGGCCTAGGCAGCTTCCTGCGCGTCTTCTGCGCGCGCGACGGCCGGATCGGCGACTGGCGCACCCGCCAGCGGCGCGGCTACTTCGGGATCGCGCTGCCGCACGACTGGTGGCTGCTGGCGATCGACATCCAGCTCGACACGTACATCGACGACGTCCAGCTGGACTACTTCCGCGACCTGCCGATCAAGCCCGGCGACAAGGTCATCCTCGTCACATCCAAGCCGGCCTGGGTCAAGGCGCTGCCGGGCAAGGTCGAGCCGGCGGGCTGGCGCTACCTGTCGTACTTCGAGGAGCGCATCGTGCGCTCCAGCGGCGCGCACCTCGCGCTGACGCTGACCGGCGACATCCACCACTACGCGCGCTACGAGCCGCAGGATCCCGACGAGCCCACGCGGCTGACCGCCGGTGGCGGCGGTGCCTACCTGTCGGGCACGCACACGCTGTACCCGCGGTTGCAGCTGCGCTCCCTGGGCGCCGACGCCGTGCAGACGGTGCCCTACTCGCTCCAGGAGGTCTACCCGCGCGCCGCGGACTCGCGCCGGTTGAGCAACGGGATCCTCAGGCTCGCCCTGCTCAACCCGTCCTTCGCGGGCCTGCTCGGCGTGCTGTACGCGATCCTCGGCACGACGATGCTCGGAGCGCTGAACACAGGCGACGGCGCGATCTTCGCGACCGCGACAAGCGACGGCTTCAGCGGCTTTCTCGCCGCCAGCGCCAGCGGGAT
>JBBSQG010000185.1:0-6263 GCA_038258125.1 Solirubrobacterales bacterium | reverse complement strand
GCGCAGCCATGCGCCGACGAGGTCCATGCTTCGATGATAGGCCCGCAGGGATCCAACAAGAGGCGATCGATCGCCGGAACGTTGCAGCTCGCGCTGCTCGGCCTGACGGTCGGCCTGGCGATCATCGGCGCGATCGGCATCGCGGCGCTCTACGACGCCCGCCAGACCTACGAGAACCGCGTCGCGGACGCCTTCTCGCTCGAGGTCGCGGCGGCCAACCTGCTCGCCTCGACGGTCGCGCTGGAGGCCAACCTCGCGCGGCCGCGCTCGCGCCGCGCGGCGAGCTTCGTGATCAGCGCGGCGCGCAGCTTCGACGACGGCGCCGCGCGCGTCGAGCGGCGGGCCGCCGGCGACGCCGACAGCCGCGCGCTCGCCGCGCAGATCGCCCCGGCACGGCGCAACGCCCGCGCGCTCGCCGTCCACCCCACGATCGACGCGACGCGGACGGCGGCGACGCGCAACCTGCGCACCGTGCGCAGCGCCGTGCAGCAACTCGCCGCGCGCCAGGGGCGCCGCCGCGAGGCGGCCCGCGACGACGCCGCCAGCGGCTCGCGCACGGCGCTGCTGGCGATCGTCTTCGGTGCTGGCCTCGCCCTCGTCGGCGTGCTCGCCTTCCTCACACTGCTGATCCGCGCGATGCGGCGGCCGCTGGACGACCTCGTCGGCGCGACGCGGCGGCTGTCGTCGGGCGATCTCAGCGCCCGCGTCGACGCGGGCGGGCCCAAGGAGCTGGCGGCGGTCGGCGTCGCGTTCAACACGATGGGGGCCGATCTCGCTACCGCGAGCGAGCGCGTCGAAGCGCAGCGCAAGCGCCTGGCGACGACCATCCAGAGCCTCGGCGACGGGCTCGTCATCTGCGACCACGCCGACCGCATCACGTCGCTGAACCCGCGTGCCAGCGAGCTCGTCCCGGGGCTGCGCGTCGGCGCGCTCGCGCACGGCGCCGACAGCCCGCTGCCGTTGATCGCCGACGCGCTCGCCCGCGAGGTGACCGTCCGCCGCGAGGGCGACCTCGCGCTCGCGATCACCGCCGCGCGCCTCGCCGGCCCCGACGGCGGTGTGGTGTGGACGCTGCGCGACATCACAGAGCGCGCGCGCCTGGAGCAGGCCAAGAGTGATTTCGTCGCCACGGCGTCGCATGAGCTGCGCAGCCCGCTGACATCGATCAAGGGCTTCATCGAGCTGCTCGAGACGACCGACAACGCCAACCTCACCGAGCGTCAGCTGGAGTTCATCCGCATCGCGCTGCAGTCGACCGACCGGCTCGCCGAGCTCGTCAACGACCTGCTGGACATCGCCCGCATCGAGTCCGGCCAGTTCGAGATCCACCCGCGCAGCGTCGACCTGCGCGACACCGTCGAGGAGGTCGCGGCGATGATCGAGCCGCGCCTGCGGTCCAAGCACCAGCGCCTGGAGCTGCAGGTCTACGACCCGCGCCCGCCCGCCCTCGCCGACCCGGCGCGGGTGCGTCAGATCGTGACGAACCTCGTCACGAACGCGCATCTCTACACGCCGGAGGAGGGCACGATCACGCTGCGCCTGGAGGCCGACGGGCAGACGACGACGATCACCGTCGCCGACACCGGACGAGGCGTCTCGGCCGAGGAGGCGCGGCGCCTGTTTGACCGCTTCTACCGCGGTGCGACCGACGAGCGCAAGAGCCCCGGAACGGGCCTCGGGCTGGCGATCGTCAAGTCGCTCGTCGATCTGCACGGCGGCGCGATCGACGTGCAGAGCACGGTCGGCGTCGGGACGACATTCACGGTCAGGCTGCCGTCGGCGCCGCACTACGGCGGCGTGCGCCGGCAAGCGCCGGCGTTGGCCGCGCCCGCCGGGCTGAGCGCCCGCCGCGTGCTGATCGTCGATGACGAGCCCGCGCTGGCGGCGCTCATCGCCCAGCAGCTGCAACCGCTCGGGATCGACACCGTGCAGGTCCACTCCGGCACCGACGCACTCGCGCGGCTGCGCCACGAGCACTTCGACGCGATGACGCTCGACGTCTTCATGCCGGGGATGAACGGCTTCGACGTGCTGCGCGCGGTGCGCGACGACGCCCGGCTGCGCGAGATCCCGGTGATCTTCGTCTCGGTCGCCTCGCGCGCGCCGGAGCTGGCCGGCGAGTGGGCGGTGCCCAAGCCGATCGATCGCGGGCGGCTGACCGAGGTCATCGGCGCCGCAATCCAGGCGCGCCGCTCGCGCGTCCTCGTCGTCGCGCCCGACCAGCTGCGCGGGCAGCTCGAGCCGTCGCTTGGCGCGCTGTGCGTCGAGCATCGCTGGGAGACGACGGCGGACGGCGCGGCGCGCGCCGGCGCGGCCGAGTACTTCGAGGTCGCGCTCGTGCACGAGAGCATGGGCACGACACCGGCGGTCGTCGACGGAACGGCGCTGCGCGGCCGGCGCTACGGGCGCTCGGTCATCGTCTTCTCCACCGACGGCGACGGGCAGGCCCCGGCAGGTGGGGTTGGCCTGCCGGTGCTCGGGCTGACGGAGGCCGTCGGGGCGCTGCGCTTGGCACTCGGCGAGAGTCCCGCCGATCGAGGAAGATGATGCAGATGGGGGTCAGCACGGAAGATCAGCTGCGTGAGCGGATCGCGGCACTCGAGGCCGAGCTGCGCGAGCGTACCCGCGAGGCGGCCCAGAAGGAGCCCCAGCTCGAGCGCTACGCCGCCGATCTGCGCGAGACCTTCATGCAGGAGCGCGCTCGCGCCCACGAGCTGCGGCGCTCCTACATGCTCACGGTGCGCGCGCTGGCCAGCGCCGTCGAGGCACGCGATGCCTACACGGGCCGCCACGCCGAGCGCGTCGCCGCCTACGGCCTGGCGCTGGCCGAGGCCTACGGGATGCGGCTCGGCGACCACCCCGAGATCGAGTTCGGCTTCATCCTGCACGACGCCGGCAAGGTCGCGGTCCCCGACGCGATCCTGTTCAAGCCCGGCCCGTTGACGAGCGCCGAGCGGCTGATCATGCAGCAGCACCCGGTGACCGGCTGGGAGATCGTGCGCGACATCGAGTTCCTCGGCGCGGCGCGCGACGTGATCCGCCACCACCACGAACGCTGGGACGGCACCGGCTACCCCGACCGGCTGGCCGGTGAGGCGATCCCGATCTCGGCCCGGATCTTCGCCGTCGCCGATACCTTCGATGCCCTCACGACGAACCGCCCCTACCGCCAGGCATCGACGATCGCGCAGGCGCGCGACATCATCCTGCAGGCCGAGGGGACCCACTTCGATCCGGCGGTCATCACGGCCTTTCAGTCGCTGCCCGACGAAGCGCTGGAGCGCATCCGCCTGGAGATCGGCTGATGGCCGAACAGCGCGTCGTGCTGATCGTCGACGACGACCCTTTCATCCGCAAGCTCATCGTGACGACGCTGGAGGGCGTCTCGTCGTTCGATCTGCACGAGGCGTGCGACGGCGAGGAGGCCGTCCAGACGGCGCGCCGCGAGGGGCCGCGGCTCGTGTTCCTCGACATCGACATGCCGCGCATGGACGGCATCGAGGCCTGCCGGCAGATGCGCGCCGAGCCAGCCATGGAGGGCGCGAGGATCGTGATGCTGACCGCGTCCTCGGAGATGTCGGCGCGCGAGCGGGCCGCAGAGGCCGGCGCCGACCGCTTCCTCACCAAGCCGTTCAGCCCCCTGGACCTGCTGCGGCTCGTCGACGAGCTCGGCTCCTCGTAACGGCGTCGCCGACGCGCCGCGCCATCAGGCGCCCAGCGGTCGCTCGCGCAGCTACTTCTTGAACAGGCCGCCGCTGAGGCCCGTGATCTTCCATGCGTCCCCGACCTTGCGCAGCTCGGCGTCGGTGCCGGCGCCGACGACGTGGACCGTGGCTGTGTCGCCGGTCACCTTGGCGTCCTCGACCTCGCCGTCGCGCAGCACGTCGCGGATCGGCTCGGGCAGCTGGTCGTGGAGCTTGGAGATCGCGACCTCACACGTCTTGGCGCGGATGTCGGCGAAGCCGAGCGGGTTGTCGGCGAGCGTCGTCAGCAACTCCTTCTTGGCGCCGGCCGTGAGCTGGTCGCAGACCTTCTGCTCGTCGCCGTCGGCGAGGCCGCTGATCGCCGCCGTGACGGTGTCCTCGGCCGCGGCCGTGTCGCCGCCGCAGCCGGCGGCGAACAGGGCGAGCAGGATGGTGGCCAGGCATGTCGTGCGCATCGGTGGCGACGCTACCGCTTCGGGCGCGCGAGCGATGCACGTTCCCGGTACGTTCTGCCCGATGACGATGACGCTCGACGAAGCCCTGCTCTCGCTCAACGACCGCCTCGGCCAAGAGGTCACGGCGTGGGTCGAGGTCACGCACGAGACGCCGCTGCTGATCGTGACCGGCATGCTCGAGAACTGGAGCCACGAGACGACCGCAACCGGCGTCGAGCTACCCGCCACCGGTCAGATGTTCGACCTGCGCGGGCACTACTCGATCGGCGACGCGCGCTTTGATCTCAGCGACGCGCCGGTCGAGATGGTCGGCGAGCGCAAGGACGGGCTCACCTTCCGGCTTGAAGGCGGGGCCCGACTCGTCGTGACGTGGACGCCGAAGGTCGAGGGCGACATGGTGTAAGGCCGCGCGGCTCAGCCGCCGCCGCGCATCGCGACGACGAACGCCGCGATGCGCTCGGCGAGCTGGCGGCACTCATCGTCGTCGAACGTCGCCAGGCGCTCGGCGAGCGGGCCGAGCGACTCGGTCGCCGCGAGTAGGTGCGACGCCATCCCGCGCTTGAAGCTCTTCTCGACGTGCAGCAGCTCGCGCGGGCCGAGCGTGTCGGGCAAGAACGGCAGCGGCTCGCTCGTGACGATCGGCACGTCGTAGGTCACGCCCTCGGGCAGCTGTGACTCGGCGTCGGCGGCCAGCTCGGCGATTTCGGTGCGCAGCGCGCGGACCGTCTCGGTCTGCGAGTTGGCGATCGCGCGCGCGTCCTTGATCTCCTCGTCGCCCTCGCTGATGCGGCCGAACGACTCGGCGGCCTCCGTCAGCCAGGCGACGTGGTGCTGCGTGTGCGCATCGAACGCGAACAGCGCGCTGAGCCCGCCGCTCGCATCAGCGAGCGTGAGCAGAGCTTGCTCGGACGGGACGTGGAAGCGCAGGACGGCCATCGCTCGCGACGACGGTACCGCGTGACGCCGCGCGGTCCGGGCGTGGCTGGCGCGCGGGCTCTGACGGCGCCATTGCCCCCGGCGGGACAGGTCGTGCGAACATGTGTTCGTGACCAGCCAGGGTAGCCCGCACGCGCGCTTCCAACGCGCCCTGACGACCGGCAACCTGGCGATCGTCGAGGCCGCCGCGCGTGAGCTGCCGCGGGTGGCGCTCGACGACGCGCTCGCGATCCTCGTCATGCTCGCCAACGTCGGCGACCCGCGCTTTGATCGCGCCGCGGCGCGCTGGATCGGCCGGCTGCTCACCGAGACCCCGGCCGGCCTGCGCGAGGCGCGCTATGCATTGGCGCTCGTCGAGCGCCTCCCGTCGTGCCGCGACGCGCTGCATGAGCTCGCGCGGCGGCGCTGAGTGCGGCGGCGCCTGGACGCGGCCGGGCGCTACCGTCACCGCCATGAACGACAGCGAGCACGACAACATCTCCAGCGAGGTTCTGACGGACTTCGGCCGCACGCTGGGCCGGCCCACGCGCGATCGGCGCCGGCTGACCGAGGTGCTCACGGCCACCGTCGCCAAGCACGCCGACGAGACCGCGATCGCCGAGCTTCGCGAGCGCGGCGCGCACTACTACGCGGTGCCGATCGACGGCGACGGCTTCGAGCTGCGGCTCGGATACCACGACCTCGACTTGCTCAACCCGCCCGGGGCCGTCGCCGGGGAGTTCGTGTCGGTCGCCGTCGTGACGGGCACGGAGCTCACCGAGGGCGCGCCGGCCGGGCCGTAGCGCGCCGCGTGGGCGAGCGCGTCTGCTCGTGCACGCGTCCGCGTGGCTGCTCGGTGAGGTGGAAGGCGGTGAGCACGCTCCACCAGGGGTGTTGCGAATCACGGGCCACATGCGCCCGCAAATCGCAAGACCCCCACCCACCGCCGCCGCGCCGAGCCTGACGCACGCCACGCGGCGTGCGGCTCGCTCCGCCTCGTCGGCGGCTGCCCGCGCCAGAAAGAACGCGCCGTGCGGGGCCTTCCTGATGGGCGATACTGGGCTCGAAACCGCACCCAGGGGTGCTCCGAGAGCGAAAAGGCCGAGGAAACATGGGCTCATTTGCTCTAAGGTCAGCTCAGATCAGGTCAGATTGTGCGATGGATTGTGCGATGGAATCGGTCGGGGCG
>JBBSQG010000184.1:0-6268 GCA_038258125.1 Solirubrobacterales bacterium | reverse complement strand
GTGGGCCCACGAGCTGCCCGACGTGACGCTCACCGGGCGCGTCTGCGACGACGACCTCGCGGCGATCTACTCCGGCGCGCGAGCGCTCGTCTTTCCCTCCGACGACGAGGGCTTCGGCCTGCCGCCGGTGGAGGCGCTGGCGTGTGGCACACCGGTCGTCGCCAGCGACATCCCGGTGCTGCGCGAGGTGCTCGGCGACCGCGCGACGTTCGTGGCGGTCGGCGACATCGAGGGCCTGCTGGCGGCCGCAACGGCCGTTGAACGCCCGGCGCCCGCGCCGCCGGCCTGGACTTGGGCCGATGCGGCGCGGGCGACGTGGCAGGTCTACTCAGACGCCGGCGGGAACTAGCTCGCGCTGGGGAGCACGGGTGGGCTCCGGCGTCACAGGCCTGGGTGTGAACTCCTTCTCCCAGTCCTGGCGGGCTCGATCGAACGCGTCCCAGTCGGTCCCACGATCGCGGTTGCGCGCGTCGTAGTCGGGCTGCGGCACGGCCTTGGCCCAGTCGGGGATCTCGACCTCGTTGTCGGGGCCGGGCTCGGGCTCGACGGGCTCTTCCTCGGTGTCGCCGCCGCCGTCATCGGCCTCGGTGGCGAGGAACCAGTATCCGAGCGAACCGAGCGCAAGGATGCTCACAACGCCGAACACCGTCCCGATCGGCGCAAGGCCGAGGCCGAACAGCAGACCGGCGGTGGGCATGGTGACGGCCCACGTGATGCCGGCACGGCGCGGATACGGGTCCTCGAACGAACCTCTGATGATCTCGACCAAAAGCCAGACCATCCCTGCGGTGAAGACGACGAACGGAATTGCAAAGGCATCCATAGGCGAATGTCCTGTGGTCGTTGGGTGGTCCCCCCCGTTATCGCCGATTCTACGGATGCCTGGACCCCAGACTTCGTAATCACGGACGTTCGTCCACAAACTGGGGTCCCCAGTGCTATTGCTCCGCGCCTGCGTCAGATAGAGCCCGCGCCGCGTCGGTTCCCAGCCGCACGCTGTAGTTCGTGCCGCGATCCTCCGGGTAGATCTGGGTCGTATTGGCGAGCACGAGGCCGGGCACACCGGTCTGCAGCGGCGGGATGCGGCGGTGGTATCCGACGGTGACGATCGGCTGGGCGGCCGGCTCGCGGTGCAGCCAGCGGGCCTCGATCCAGTCGGTGGAGAACTTCGGCTGGACCTTCACCAATCCCGGCAGGTAGGCGTCGAGCAGCTCGTCGACGTCGAGTGACAGCAGCGGATCGCCGGGCGCGAGGTAGTTGGCGACGTAGAGGAAGCGCCGCCCGCCGTAGCGCTCGGGCGAGATGAAGTTCGTGTGCTCGACGAGGCCGACGAACGGCAGCTCGGGGTCGGCGATGTTCGTCCCGTAGAACGGTGAGAACTGGCGGTCGAGCTCGAGCAGCAGGCAGAGCGCGGTGTGGTACTCGGCGGCGTCGAGGCGGGCGAGGTACTGCGGGCCGATCGCGGCGGCGAGGTCGGCGTCGAGCAGCCCGGCGAAGACGTCGCTCGGCACGGTCGCGACGACGGCGTCGTAGTGCTCCTCGCCGTCCAGGTGGGCGAACGCGCGCGGGTCATGGCCGCCGCGGAATGACCCCGCCGCGCCCGCCGTGACGACGAAGCGACCCTCCTCGCCCTCGCCGGCGCGTCGCACCGCCGCCGCCGGCCGGTCGATCAGCACCCGTCCACCGCCCGCGACGATCGCGTCCCGCAGGGCGTCGAACAGCAGCTCCCACGAGTGCGCCGGGTAGCCGAGCAGCTCCTGCTTGGCCTCCTCGCCCTCCAGCTGGCGGCGCAGCGTGAGCTTGCTCCACAGCCACGCCATCGAGATGTCCTCGGCCCGCGTGCCGAACTTCCCGCGTAGCAGCGGCCCCCAGATCTTGCGCCACGGCGCGCGCCCCATCCGCGACTCGATCCACTCGCGTGCGGTGATCGACTCAAACGGCTCGACCCGCTTGGCTCGCTTCTGCAGGAGGAACACGGCCAGCCCCATCCGCAGCCGCGCGTAGATCGACAGCGGCCCGAAGCGCAGCAGGTCAAGCGGCGTCGTGAACGCCCACTGGCGCCCCTCCAGGAAGAACGCCATCGAGGACGGCTTCCACTCCAGCTCGTCGCCCATCCCGAGCTCCTCGTAGAGCGACACGATGTGGCGGTCGCTCGTGAACAGGTGGTGGTAGTAGCGCTCCAGCAGGTCGCCGCCGCCGACGTCGAGCGTCGCCGCCTGGCCGCCGAGCCCCGGCCAGCGCTCGTAGACATCGCAGACGTGCCCGGCCTGCGTCAGCCGGTAGGCGCACACCAGCCCCGCCACCCCCGCTCCGAGCACCGCGACCCTCATCGCGCCGCTCCCGGGCGACGTGGTGATTCGCGGTCGGCGGTCACGCTCGCACCAGCGCGCGCACGCGGCCCAGGCCGCCGTAGCCGAAGAACAGCACGGCGAAGCCGATCAGCGTGATCGGCACGGTCACGACGAAGCGCAGCAGCAGCAGGTACGACAGCGCCTGGGCGCCGGTCCGCCCGACGGCACGCACGCCGAACGCGATCGCCGCGTCGAACGTCCCGACGTAGCCCGGGCCGCTCGGCACGAGCGCGAAGACCGACGCCAGCCCCATGAGGTAGCCGACCTCCAGCAGCGCGAGGTCGAGGTCGGCCGAGCGCGCGACGAGCCACCAGGCCACCCACTCCAGGCCCCAGATGCCGAGCGTGATCCCCAGCAGCCGCCGCCCGTGGTTGGAGCGCAGGTTGCGCGTCGCCTCGGCCATCGGCGCGAGGAAGGCGATCACCCGCTTCAGGTGCCCGCGGCGGTGGAGCACCCAGGCGCCGGCCGCGCAGGCGGCGAGCAGCACGGCGACGAGCAGCGCGGCGAACAGCAGGCGCCCGGCCGAGGGCATCGCGACGACGCCGAGGACGCCGTAGGCGAGCACGACGAACAGGCCGACGAGCACGACGACGTCGAGCACCCGCTCGGCGACGATCGTCCCGATCACGGTGCGCGCGTCGGTCTTCGCGCGCGGCGTGATGAGCACGACGCGCAGCGCGTCGCCGGCCCGCGCCGGCAGGACGTTGTTGCCCGCGTTGGCGACGGCGAGCAGCCCGTAGGCGTCGATCCGCCGCGGGTGGGCGCCGTTGTAGCGCAGCAGCTCAAACCAGCGCTCGGCGCGCAGCGCGCAGCCCGCGAGGTAGAAGGCGATCGCGCCGCCCAGCTCGGCCAGCGGCCCGGCGGCGCTGGGCAGCGTCGGCGCGTCCTGGTGGGCGGCCCACACGACGAGCGCGACGAGCGCCGCGATCGAGAACGTCGCGCCCAGCGCCGTCAGCGTTCGCTGGCGGGCGACGCCGGCGGGGGCCGGCGAAGCCCGATCAGGCGGAGCTTCGCTCGGGCTCATCGTCGGCCGTGACGAGGTTGGTCTTCTCGCGCACGATGTACAGCGGCCGGCGCTTGACCTCGTCGTAGATGCGCCCGACGTACTCGCCGATCATGCCGATCGCCATGAGCTGGATGCCGCCGAGCAGCAGCACGGCGACAACTGTCGTCGTGACGCCGGGGACGAACGTGCCGAAGATCTTGAACGCGATCGCGATCGGGATCGCCAGGAAGGCGAGCATCGCGCAGACGAAGCCGGCGACCGTCGCGATCTGCAGCGGGACGTTGGAGAACGAGGCGATCGCGTCGAGCGCGAAGCGGATCATCTTGCGGATCGGGTACTTCGTCGTGCCGGCGTGGCGCGCCTCGCGGTTGTAGGGCAGCGCGGTCTGCGTGAAGCCGACCCAGGAAGTCATGCCGCGCAGGTAGCGGTTGCGCTCGCGCATGAGCAGCAGCGCGTCGAGGGCGCGCCGGTCCAGCAGCCGGAAGTCGCCCGCGTTGGCGGCCAGCGGGACGTCGGACAGGCGGCCCATGATGCGGTAGAACCACTCGGCGGTCTTCAGCTTGAAGCGCGACTCGCCGACCCGGTCGATGCGCGTCGCGAAGACGACGTCCGAGCCCGCGCGCCAGTGCTCGATCATCGCGGGGATGAGCTCCGGCGGGTCCTGCAGGTCAGCGTCGATCATCACGACGACGTCGCCGGTCGCATGGTCCAGGCCGGCAGTGATCGCGGTCTGATGGCCGAAGTTGCGCGACAGGCCGACGAGCCGCACGCGGGTGTCCTCGCCCGCGATCTCGGCGAGGATCTGCGGCGTCGCATCCGACGAGCCGTCGTCGACGACGATCAGCTCCCACGGCAGCCCGTCGACCGCCGCGCGCACGCGCTCGTAGAAGGCGCGCGCCGTGCCCTCCTCGTCGAGCATCGGCGCGACGATGCTCAGCAGGGCCAGATGCCGATCGGCCACGACGGTGATCGTAGTCATACCGCCCCGCTCGCTACGCACAAACGCCCTAACCTGCCGCGCGTGAGCCGCTGTGCAGCATGTGGGGCCTCCGGCCTCGTCCCGCACCTGAAGGTCGCCGGCGACGCCGGCCCGGACGGCCTGATCCCGACGACCGACCAGTACGGCACGGCGCTCGCCGACATCGTTCGCTGCCCGGCGTGCGGTCACCGCCAGACCGACCCGATGCCGGCCGATGCGGTGCTGGAGAGCGCCTACGCCGACGCGGCCTCGGAGGACTACGTCGCCGAGGAGGCCGGCCAGCGCGAGACCGCGCGGCGCGCCCTGGGGCAGATCGAGGCGCTGCTGACGCCGGTGCCGATCCCGGCGGCGAACGGCGGCCCGCGCCACCGCACGCTGCTGGACCTCGGCTGCTGGGTCGGCGTCCTGCTCGCCGAGGCCTCCGAGCGCGGCTGGGCGGTGACCGGCGTCGAGCCGTCGGCGTTCGCGTCGGCGTTCGCGCGCGACCGTCTCGGCCTCGACGTGCGTACGGGCGACCTGTTTGAGACCGAGCTGCCGCTGGGCCACTACGACGCGATCGTCATGGGCGACGTCATCGAGCACCTGCCGCGTCCCGGCGAGGCGCTGGACCGGATGGCGGATCTACTGCGCCCCGGCGGGATCGTGTGGCTGGCGCTGCCCGACGCCGGCAGCCTCGTCGCGCGCGGGATGCGCGCGCGCTGGTGGTCGGTGATCCCGACGCACGTGCAGTTCTTCACGCGCCGCTCGCTGCGCACGCTGCTGGAGCGCCACGGGTGGACGGTGCTGGAGATCGAGACGGCGCCGAAGGCGTTCAGCGTGCGCTACTACCTCGACCGCGTCGGCGGCTACTCGCCCGGCGTCGCGCGCCTGCTCGTGCGCGGGGCCCGCGCGGTGCGGATCGTCGACCGCATGTGGGCGCCGGACTTCCGCGACCGCATGGCGGTCATCGCGCGGGCGCCGGAGGACGAGGAGGAGTAGCCCACCGGCCGCGGCGCGCCAGACCGCGCGCAGCCGAGCACGCGGTGATCGAGGGGGGTCTTGCGATTTGCGGGCCTCAGCGGCACGCAATTCGCAAGACCCCCATGCGCACGGTCTTTCCTCAGCGCGGCGCGCGCAGCCCGAACGGCGGACGCGAGGCGCGCGAGCGCTTGGCCTGCACGACCGCGCGCCGGCGGCGCGCCTGAGGCAGCGCCCGCAGTGCCGCCCCATAGGCGCGCAGCAGGTGGCGCTCGCGCAGCAGGACGTGGCCGAGCGCGAGCACCTCATAGAAGGCGATCCGGTGCAGGTCGCCGCGCACGTCTGCCCAGGCGTCGTTCTTGGCCATCATCAGCAGGCGGTTGCGAAACTGCAGCCGCCGGTGCGCCTCGGGCAGGCCCGAGCGCGTCGTCGGCGAGTAGAAGCGCATGTGCCAGGCGATCGCCCGCGGCTCGTAGATGCAGCGCCAGCCGAGCAGCCGCGCGCGCCAGGCCAGGTCGACGTCCGACGCCCACAGCTCAAGCTGCTCGTCGAACACCTCGCCGCCGACCGCGCAGGCGTCCAGCACCTCGCGGCGGTACAGCACGCAGGCGCCGTCACCGCCGAACACCTCGGCCGCGACGAGGTAGCCGGTCACCGGCTCGTCGTGGCCGACGAGCGTGTTCTTGCGCCGCCGGTCGACCACCATCCCGGCGGCGTCGAGGCGGTCGAGGCGGTCTTCGGCCTTCATGCCCGTCGCGCGCACAAGCCGCGGGGCGACCGAGCCGACGTCGTGCTGCTCCAGCCGCGGACGGGCGGCGGCGAGAAAGCCCGCGTCGAGCACGCAGTCGGCGTTGAGCAGCAGGACGGCGTCGCCCTCGCTCGCGACGAGCCCGGCGTTGATCGCCGCCGCGTAGGAGACGCGCTCGCGCAGGCTGACCAGGCGCGCGCCGCAGCGCTCGGCGACCGAGCGCGTGG